>JALFLM010000034.1 GCA_022774705.1 Lachnospiraceae bacterium
TCTTTCATACGAGGGTCTCTTGTCAGGAAGCCTGCTTTCTTCAGTACGGGACGATAGTCGGGATCAGCTTTTAATAAAGCTCTGGAGATGCCGTGTCTGATAGCACCAGCCTGACCTGTGAAGCCGCCGCCGTATACGTTAACCATAACGTCAAATTTATCTAAAGTTTCGGTTGCAGCCAGGGGCTGACGTACAGTCACCTTTAAGGTTTCCAGACCGAAATATTCATCGATGCTTCTTTTATTGATAACGATGTTGCCTGTACCAGGTGTTAAGTAAACTCTGGCAACACTTGTTTTTCTTCTACCTGTTCCATAGTAAGATACTTTAGCCATTGTTATATTCTCCTTTCAGACCTCTTAAAAAGTGATTACTTCAGGCTTCTGAGCAGCATGTTTGTGATCAGGTCCAGCGTAAACAAACAGTTTTTTGTACATCTGTCTTCCTAAAGGTCCTTTGGGAAGCATACCTTTAACAGCCAGTTCAACAACTCTTTCAGGTTTCTTAGCGAGCATTTCTTTTAAAGTAGCGGTCTTCATACCACCAACATAGTCTGAGTGGCTGTAGTAAACCTTCTGCTCCAGTTTCTTACCGGTTACTTTAATCTTGTCTGCATTTACAACGATAACATAATCACCTGTATCAAGATGAGGTGTGAAAATAGCTTTCTTCTTACCTCTTAAAATTGCTGCAACTTCAGATGCCAGGCGACCGAGAGTCATACCGGTAGCATCAACTACATACCATTTTCTTTCGATTGAAGATGCGCTGGGCACATAAGTCTTCATGGGAAATTCCTCCTGATTAAAAATATCTATGAATCGAACACGAACAGCTTCGGAGTTGGAGAGGTTCCGTATCTGTCCACCTATCGACATGAATAAGTTACCGATTGTGCAGCTATACCGGGATGTCCGGGCCCGCCATGGCGCAAACCAGCTTTCTCATTGTAATATAGAATGAGAATTATGTCAATTCCTTTTTTCGGTTTTTGCCATTTTATTTCTGTATCTTTCCGTATTTCCGTATTCTCTTTCTGTGTCTGCCCTGGGAAAACAACCATTTTTCCCGCTCCCGTATTATCTGTCTATGCTGTCTTCCTGCTGCCCGGTTTCCCGCCCGGCAGATTTCCCTTTTTATCCGGCAGATTGAATACAGGCTTCAGCAGAATGGGTGTTACAATGGTTGTAATGATGACCACGATAACAACCGGTCCCATGAACTGGGTACCCATCAGGCCCAGTGCCTCACCCTTGCTGGCTACGATCAGGGCTACCTCACCACGGGAGATCATGCCGACACCGATCTGCAGCGCTTCCGTATTGGTATAATGGAACATTTTTGCGCCAAGACCGCATCCGACTACCTTGGTCAGAATGGCAACCAATGTAAGAAGAACTGCAAAGGCAGCAATCTGTACACTCATACTGGGAAGAACGACCTTCAGGCCGATACTGGCGAAGAAAATCGGTGACAGGTACAGATAGGACAGAATATCAAAACGGGATGCCAGATATTTTTCCTTCTGTGTCATGGAAATAATCATACCGGCGATATAAGCGCCTGTAATATCCGCAACGCCGAAGAACTGCTCTGCAGCATAGGCCATCATCAGACAGAATACGAACGCTGCAATGGAATGGCGCTGCAGGCCTTTTTCGGAACGTGCACTCCATTTATTGTAGAATCTGTAAAATGCATATCCTGCTGCTGCGGCAAACAGGAAGAATCCCAGAATTTTCAGAAGAACGATACCGATATTGATGGAACTGTCCGCCATACTGGTAATGACCGTCAGAGCCACAATCCCCAGAATATCATCGATAACAGCGGCACCCAGAATCGCATTGCCTGCTTTTGTTTTCAGTTTTCCCAGTTCCTTCAGGGTTTCAACTGTAATGCTGACGGATGTTGCTGTCAGGATCACGCCGATAAACAGGTTCTGAAGGAATATGCCCGCACCTGCATCCGATTCGATTACACCGGGGCGGTTGAAAAATGATGCAACGGCAAATCCGCCGGTCAGCGGTACGACAACACCGATCAGCGCAATGACCAGAGATGCTTTTCCGGCCTGTTTCAGTTCATTTACATCCGTTTCCATGCCCGCACAGAACATCAGCATAACAACGCCGACCTCTGCGCTCTGCATAATATAATCTGTCTGGGAAATCACATCCAGCATGCCGGGTCCGAGAATCAGGCCGGCAAGCAGGGCACCAACTACCTGAGGCATATTGAATTTCCGGGTAATCAGACCAAGAAGTTTTGTACTGAGTAAAATCAGTGCAAGATCCAGTAAAAATTTATATGTTTCCATTATGATACCCTCCTCTCAGACGAGCCGCTGTTTTTGTTTCCATGAATCCTTTTTCCATGAATCGTTTTTCCATGAGCTGCTGTCTCATCAACCGATTTTCCATAATCCTCCTTTTCCGCCTCATTGCTTATCCCCTTTTCATACATGTGATCTTCATGAAGTAATTTTTCGCAGGACAGCGATTTACCGGCTGCACTCTGAAGAATCTGATCAGGATTCTTTCCCGTAACGACCATTTTAATAAGAAAACCCACAGGTCCTCCAAACACAAGAATAAGAGCAAGAACTGCAACAAATACATTTACCAATGACAACAACATAATAAAACCTCCCTATTGACAACTTCAGGCAACGCAACTAAAGCCTGCATACTCTGAATACTGTTACAGCCTGAAATAACTGCTGTAACCTGATCTGACTGTTAATTCTTTTTCCATTTCGGATTTCTTATTTCAGAATTACAGACAGGCCGGAGTGTTTTATCTTGCCGTCAATGCTGTGGATATAATCGATTACGGTTATATCGGGAGAATGGTATTTTTCAGATTCGCAGAGAAAGCCTCTGGTGATATGATTGGAAAGACCAGACAGAATCAGGCCTGAGAAAACCGTTCTCAGCATCCGTGTAAAGAGCCTGTCCGAAATCTCTTCTTCTGTTCTGCTGCGCAGAGTATTTGCAAAAGATTCCAGTTTTTCTGCTGCGGTGGCAGTTCTTACGCGCTGGCACTGCATGGAGTCCGACTGAAAAGAAGAACCTTCTTCTCCGCAGTCTGCAAAAGCCTCTCCTGCACAAAGCAGACAGGTACCTGCAAGAACAACAGACAGTATGAGAGCAAACATGGCTTTTAAAACACCTGAATAACTGCTTCCCATCTGTCCGTCACCTCATTTCCTGTAGTCCCTGATCTAGTAGCAGATTATAGCACCCATCTTTATTTCATGTTGTACAATCTTTCTGTTGCTTTCCAATACATTTTATGCTAAAACTACCTATGTTCAGACAAAAACTTACTGCAGAAGTTCAGTGAAGAGGAAGAATTTATGAAAAAACATTTTACATATCTTTCCAGGGATGGCGCTACAAATATCCATGCCATCGAATGGATCCCGGATCAGGATGTGAAGGCTGTTCTGCAGATCAGCCACGGGATGGTGGAATATATTGACCGGTACGACGATTTTGCCCGTTATCTGAACAGGCACGGTTTTTATGTGACAGGAAACGATCATCTGGGACACGGATTGTCGGTACAGCGCGATTCTCTACACGGATATTTTCATAAAACAAAAGGAAATGAATGCGTAATCGGAGATATTCACAGGCTGAGGAAAATTACTGCAGAAAAATACCCCGGAGTTCCTTATTTCATGCTGGGACACAGTATGGGCTCCTATCTGATCCGCCAGTATATGGAATTGTACGGAAAGGGCCTGAGCGGCGTCATCGTTATGGGAACCAGCTCACAGCCTGCCGCCGTGCCGGCCGCAGGGAAGCTTCTGTGCCGGTGCATTGCCGCCTTGAAGGGATGGGAATACAGAAGTGCCCTGATCGACAATATGGCTTTCGGTTCCTATAATAAACGCTTTGAACCGGCGAGAACAGATAAGGACTGGCTTACGAAAGACGAAAAAATCGTTGACGCTTATCTTGCCAGTCCCTGGTGCACCTTCCGTTTTACAGTCAATGCCTACTATCATATGTTCTGCGGCATTGAGCTTTTTCAGAAAAAGAAAAACATACAGAAAATCCCCCGGAATCTGCCCCTGTTTCTTGTGTCAGGTGCTGATGATCCCGTGGGGAATTTCGGTAAAAGCGTTCATAAAGTATATGACGAATACAAATCCGCCGGTATTCAGAATATCCGAATGAAATTATATGAAGGTGACCGGCACGAGATTCTGAATGAAACCGACCGGAATGTGGTTTATGAAGATCTGCTGAAGTGGATGGAAGAAACCGGGCATCTGGCATGATCCACTATAGGCTGCCATAATCCGGCATGATCTGCCTGAATCACCCGTTTCCCCGCAGACATCCGGCGCTTCCTTCTTCGTATTGAATCTCTATCAGCCGCAGCCCTCTGGCCGGTGCTGTCTGACTGGCGGCCTGCCGGTCCAGGGCCTGCAGCATATCCTGCACATGTTCAGGAGGAAAAGCGCCGATTCCCGCCTGAATCAACGTTCCCGCAATAATCCGTACCATATTGTAAAGGAATCCGCTTCCTTTTACACAAATTGTGATCAGATCGCCGGACTTATCCACATCGATGCTGTAAATTGTCCGCACCGTTGTTAATGCCTGTGTATGAATGGAACAGAAACTTTTAAAATCATGTTCCCCGATCAGATATGAGGCTGCCTGCTTCATGGTCTCCACATCCAGAGGACGGTGATAAAAATAAGAAGTGTACCGTTCACAGGGCAGCTCAAATTTACGGTTCAGTATACGGTACTCATAAACCTTTGTGCTGACACATCTGCGGGGGTGAAAATCCATGGGAACCTCACAGGAGTCCTGAATACGGATATCCTCCGGCAGCCGCACATTTAATGCAAATACAAATTTCTCACCGGGTATTCTGCTTTCCGTATCGAAAACAGCCACATTTCCCAGAGCATGCACACCGGCATCGGTACGGCTGGCGCCGATGACCGCAATCTCCTCTCCTGTCAGTTCGGAAATGGCCCGGTTCAGCACCCCTTCTATGGTTTCCCCGTTATTCTGCACCTGCCAGCCGGAATAACGCGTGCCGTCGTAAGCCACGATTAATTTCACTCTTTTCATAGATTTCTTCCTGTTATGTTAAAAAGGTAACTGTTCAGATCCGGTCCCAAAAACGATGCCCGCTTCTATAGCCCGATAAGAAATTACTGCAAAATTACAGCGGCAGAAAGCGTGTCCCCACCATAACTGCAAAATATACTGCAAATACCGCGTACATCACATGATCGCAATGGGCATATTTCAAGGGTTTCATTTTGGTACGTCCTTCTCCGCCGTGATAGCAGCGTGCTTCCATAGCCATGGCCAGATCGGTTGCCCGGCGGAACGCGGAGATAAAAAGCGGTACCAGTATCGGAACCATGGCTTTTGCCCGCTGAACCAGATTCCCTTCCTCAAAGCTTGCTCCTCTGGCCATCTGCGCTTTCATGATCTTATCGGTTTCCTCTACCAGAATCGGGATAAACCGAAGGGCAATGGACATCATCATAGCCAGTTCATGGATGGGAACCCTGATTTTATTCAGAAATCCCAGACTTTTTTCCAGAGCATCTGTCAGTTGATTGGGTGTCGTGGTATAGGTCATGATACTGGAACCGATGATCAGCAGAATCAGGCGGATCGCCATGAAAAATGCTGTTTTTAAACCGGCTGTTGTAATGGTAATAATCCAGAAATGCACCAGTACCCGTCCCCCACTGGTCAGGAACAGGTTGAATACCACACTGAAACACAGCAGAAAAATAATCGGTTTCAGACCGCGCGCGATAAATGCAAACGGCACCTTCGAAGTGCGGATATAAAGAGCCAGAGCCACAGCTCCCAGCAGATATCCCACCCAGTTATCTACCACAAATAAAGATACCACGTACATCATGGTAGCAAACAGCTTGACTCTTGGATCCAGGCCGTGAATATAAGACTCTGCAGAATAATACTGACCGATCGTAATCTTTCTTAACATGAGGCCGTTACCTCCTCTGCAGTTCTTTTTCTGAAAATTCTGGAAAGCTCCGCTTTTGCTTCCTCAATGGTAATCGCATCCGTATCCACATCAAAGCCCTTATCCTTCAGGGCATGCATCAGATAGGTCACCTGGGGAACCGCCAGACCGATTTTCTCCAGATCTTTATAGTGGTGAAACACTTCTCTGGGTGTCCCGTCATAAGCCACTTCGCCGTGATTCATTACAATCAGACGGTCCACATACCGTGCCACATCCTCCATGCTGTGGGAAACCAGAATGATTGTCATGTTCCGCTCTTTTTTCAGCATACTGATCTGACCCAGAATCTCATCACGCCCCTGAGGATCCAGCCCCGCCGTCGGTTCATCCAGAACCAGCACTTCGGGGTTCATGGCAAGAACACCTGCAATGGCCACACGCCGCTTCTGACCGCCTGAAAGCTCAAAGGGAGATTTGCGGTAATAGCTTTCATCCAGACCTACCAGAGCAAGAGCCTCTTTCGCCCTTTGCTCCACTTCCTCTTTAGAAAGTCCCTGATTCTTCGGGCCAAAACATACATCCGCAAAAACATCCACTTCAAACAGCTGATGCTCCGGATACTGAAATACAAGACCTACCTTATTGCGCAGCTGGCGCATACTGTAGCCCTCTTCGTAAATATTTTCTCCATTATAATAAATCGTACCGGACGTAGCACGAATCAATCCGTTTAAATGCTGTATCAGAGAAGATTTACCTGAACCCGTATGTCCGATCAGACCCACAAACTGGTTGTCCTGTATCTCCAGATTCACATCTTTGAGGGCATGGATTGTTCTGCTTCCATCCTGGTAATCCAGCGAAATATGATCTAATTTAATTGACATAATGTATTCACCATCTCATCTACCGTTAAAATATCCGACGGAAGCATGATTCCTTCTTTATTCAGTTCATAAGCAAGCTCGGTTACCTGGGGTACATCCAGATGATAGGACTTCAGTGTATCTACCTGGGAGAAAATCTCTTTGGGACTTCCTTCCATTACCAAATGTCCTTCATGCATAACAAGAACCCGGTCTGCACGCACAGCTTCCTCCATGTAATGTGTAATCAGAATGACTGTAATGCCTTCTTCTTTATTTAATCGACTGATCGTGTCAATTACTTCTCTTCTGCCCACCGGATCCAGCATGGCCGTTGATTCATCCAGAACGATACATCTGGGACGCATGGCCATAACACCGGCAATGGCAACTCTCTGCTTCTGTCCGCCTGATAAACGGTTGGGAGACTGTTCCCTGTAGGCCGTCATATTAACTGCTTCCAGACTTTCCGCAACCCGCTTCCATATTTTTTCGGTTTCCACACCGATATTCTCCAGGCCGAACGCCACATCCTCCTCTACTACACTGCCGATAATCTGGTTGTCGGGATTCTGAAATACCATCCCTGTGGTCTGACGTACTTTCAGAAGATTGTCTTCCTCTTTCGTATCGTAGCCGCCAATCCAGACTGTTCCCTCATCAGGAAACAGCAGCCCATTCAGATGCTTGGCCAGTGTGGATCTCCCTGAGCCGTTATGCCCCAGAATCGCCACAAACTCACCCTCGTTGATCTGGGCATCAACGCCGTCTACCGCATGGTTCACGTCCTCGATTTCACCCTCTTCATCGCGGGTAATATAATTATGAACCAGCTTAACCAATTTAATGAAACTCATTTTGACTGCTCTCCTCTAAATTCTTCCAGGTACAACGTCATTTTAATCACGTCTTATATTACACTCACATGAGCAATTATGCAAGCCAAACCGCTCTAAAATATATATTTTGTGCCGTATTTCGCCGAAAAATACACAACGCAGGACTATTTCCGCCCGTTACAGAGCAGGCTGCCGGCAGCACCGTCAGCCTTTGTACAGAACGTGCACCTGCCGGACGCACTACAAAAAAAGCCAGGCCGTTTGACCTGACTTTTCTTTATCTATCATTTTGAAATTCATTATCCTGAATCAAAACGTTATCAGCTGATTAAACCAGTTCGATCAGAACTTCCATAGCAGCATCGCCCTTACGCTGACCGATCTTGACAATTCTTGTGTAACCGCCCTGACGGGTCTTATACTGAGGAGCGATTTCATCAAAGAGTTTAGCAACCATATCTACTTCTTTGGTGTTTTTCTTTCTTCCTGCAGCAGCAGCGGGAACTTCTGTTACAGGGTAAAGAACTTTCAGCATCTGTCTTCTTGCATGCAGTCTGGAAGGCTTATCTTTCTTGATTGTCTTCTGAACTTCATCGTAAACAGTTACTTTCTTACCTTCAGCGTTGGTTTCTTTTACTCTTCTGCCATCTTTATCTTTGCGGGCAACTTTAGCTGTTACAGTAACTTCTTCGTAGTTGTCACATTCTCTGACTGCCATAGCGATCAGGCCTTCAGCGATCTTGCGGATTTCTTTAGCCTTAGCTTCGGTAGTTTTGATCTTTCCATGATATAACAGGCTTGTTACCTGGCTTCTTAATAAAGCTTTTCTCTGATCAGATGTTCTGCCTAATTTTCTGTATCCTGCCATTTTATATACCTCCATGACATGGAGCAACGGGATCATGCCTTACAGGTCTTACTGTTCCGCTCATTTACTCCTTATTGATAAAAGTCTGATGAAATCCTTCGGAATTCCATCCGTTTCATTAAAAAGGAACCCGAAGCGCGCCTGCGGACTTACCGCTCCGGGTCTGAATATCACTCTTCGCTGGGGTTCAGTTCCAGGCCAAGTTCTTTTAATTTGGCAAGGACTTCTTCCAGGGACTTTCTGCCGAGGTTACGAACTTTCATCATATCCTCAGGTGTTCTGTTGCAAAGTTCTTCGACTGTGTTGATACCTGCTCTCTTCAGACAGTTGTATGAACGAACGGAAAGTTCAAGTTCATCAATGTTCATCTCAAGAGCTTTGCTGGGACCATCTTCGTCTCTGGGAACGATAACATCAATGTCTTTTGCGTTCTCGGAAAGATCGATAAACAGATTCAGATGCTCGCTTAATACCTTTGCGGCAAAACTTACTGCATCGTCGGGAGCCAGAGTACCATTGGTAGTAACATCAAGTGTCAACTTATCAAAATCGGTAATCTGACGGACACGAGTGTTTTCAACTTTCAGATTAACTCTTTCTACAGGTGTGTAGATTGAATCTACAGCAATTACGCCGATGGGCAGATCGTCGTCTTTATTGCGTTCTGCGCTGACATAGCCTCTGCCTTTGGAAATTGTAAGCTCCATGTAAAGCTTACTGTCAGTACCACCATTCAGGGTTGCAATCACAAGATCCTTATTTAAAATCTCAATATCGGAGTCTGTATGAATATCTGCAGCTGTAACCACACCCTCGCCTTCGAACTCAATGTACGCAGTTTTCACTTCGTTGGAATCACTGTTATTTCTGATGGCGAGACTTTTGATATTCATGATAATTTCGGTCACATCCTCTTTTACACCGGGGATGGGGCTGAATTCATGCTGAATACCCTCGATTTTAATCTGACTTACTGCACATCCCGGTAATGAAGATAACATGATTCTTCTAAGAGAGTTGCCAAGTGTTATACCGTATCCGCGTTCCAGCGGTTCTACAACGAATTTGCCGTACTTTTTATCTTCTGAGATCTCAACGATCTCAATGTTGGGCTTTTCAAAATCAAACACTATATAAGAGCCTCCTTAAAGGATGTTGGATTGACGGGTTACTATTGACTGATCAGTACTTAATTATTTGGAATATAATTCGACGATAAGCATTTCGTTAACCGGAACGTCAATCATTTCTCTTGTAGGTAAGGATTTGATTGTAACTGTTAATGCTTCGGTATCAACATCGATCCATTCAGGTACGATTCTGCCTGCTGTTACTTCCAGAATATCTTTATATCTCTGAGAGTCTTTCTTTGTTTCCTTAACGGTGATAACATCACCTGCTTTGATCTGGTAGGAAGGAATATTAACCTTCTTGCCATTAACCAGAAGCTGTTTGTGATCTACGATCTGTCTTGCTTCTTTTCTTGTGCGGGCTAAACCGGCACGGAAAATAACGTTGTCAATTCTTCTTTCCAGAAGGATCATCAGGTTATCACCAACCATACCGTTCATACGTTTAGCTTTTGCATAATAATTTCTAAAAGGTTTCTCTAAAACACCATAGATGAATTTAGCTTTCTGTTTTTCTCTCATCTGGAGACCGTACTCGCTGATTTTCTTGTTAGCTCTTGTTAAATTTCTGTTAGACTTCTTTTCAACACCTAAATAGCTGGGGTCGAGAGCCAGAGATCTACATCTTTTAAGAACCGGAACTCTATTAACTGCCACTTTACTTTCCTCCTATTAGACTCTTCTGCGTTTGGGCGGGCGACAACCGTTATGAGGAACGGGTGTAACATCCTTGATACTTGTTACTTCAAGACCGCAGGCCTGAAGTGCTCTGATCGCTGCTTCTCTGCCTGAGCCGGGTCCCTTTACCATAACATCTACAGATTTTAAACCATGGATTAAAGCTGCCTTTGTTGCAGTTTCTGCAGCCATCTGAGCTGCATAGGGAGTAGATTTCCTTGAACCTCTAAATCCCAGACCGCCTGCACTTGCCCATGAAAGGGCATTTCCCTGATTATCAGTCAGGGTTACGATTGTATTATTAAATGATGACTGAATGTGCGCCTGTCCGCGTTCAACGTTTTTCTTGACACGCTTTTTTGTCACTTTTCTTGCTGACACTTTTTTAGTAGCCATTTAAACTAACCTTTCCCTGTCGGGTTCCTTTCTCAAGTATTAATCTGTGACCTTCTGCCACGAAACAAAATCTTGAATACCGTTTGTTCGTTACTTTTAAGTTTGGAAAGAACAGATTTCTTACCTTAATCAAATAATGAAACGCTTAATTATTTCTTCTTGTTTGCAACTGTCTTCTTGGGACCTTTGCGTGTTCTTGCATTGGTCTTTGTCTTCTGTCCACGTACGGGAAGACCTCTTCTGTGACGGATGCCTCTGTAGCAACCGATTTCCTGAAGTCTCTTGATGTTCATGGCAACTTCTCTACGTAAGTCACCTTCTACCAGTACGTGATCATTGTCGATCGCTTCTGCGATAGCCTTAACTTCATCGTCAGTCAGGTCTTTTACACGGGTATCGGGATTAACGTTGGCTTCAGCAAGCAGACGCTTGGAAGTAGACAGACCGATACCGTAGATGTAAGTAAGAGCGATCTCAACGCGTTTTTCTCTAGGTAAGTCAACACCAGAAATACGAGCCATAAGTGTTTTACACCTCCGTTGTAGTCTTTAATAATATTTGATGTGGTTTCTGATAACAGAAACAGGAAAACACACTTTCTCAGCAAGCTGAGCCCTCAATCATATGCCATCACATGGTGTTTTCAGTCGTACGGGAACGTAATGGCATGGAAAAATTGTCTACACGCAGTCTTGCGGTTCCTGTACCTGCAGACACAGTGCACACAACTTCCGGTGGTCCGGACAGAATTAACCGGTTTCTGCCAGAACCTGTATATATGGATCAGCATGTCCGAAAACACGCTGCAGCCGCCTAACTAAGCACTGACACAAACTTCAGCAAATTAACCCTGTCTCTGTTTGTGTTTGGGATTCTCACAGATAACTCTGATGCTTCCCTTTCTCTTGATGATTTTGCACTTTTCGCAAATGGGTTTTACTGATGATCTTACTTTCATTTCATACTCTCCTTTCAAAAAGTCCATTTAAGAGTGTAGCATACAGATGAAAAATATGCAAGTATTTTTTTTAGAAAAAACGTATATTTTTCCCTGTTTTCCGCATCACTCTCCCGAAAAAAAGGTTTTCTCTCCGGCCTGAAAACGGAGACGGATACGATGCAGCCGTTTCCGTTTCCAGACCTTCCGGTTCCGGATTTCTATTTATCTCTCCAGATGATTCTGCCTTTGCTCAGATCATAGGGAGATAATTCAAGAGTTACTTTATCACCGGGAAGAATACGGATGTAATTCATACGTAATTTACCGCTGATATGAGCAAGCACCTGATGTCCGTTTTCCAGTTCTACCTGAAACATGGCATTGGGAAGCTTTTCTACTACTGTTCCTTCAATTTCAATAACGTCTGATTTTGACATTTGATACCTCCTGAAAAAAATAATAATTTCTTACTGGATAAGTGATAAAATCACCGGTTCGTCCTCAGTGATCAATATGGTGTTTTCATAATGTGCTGATAAAGAACCATCTTCCGTTACGACTGTCCAGTCATCATCCAGCCATGCCACATCGCATCTTCCCATGTTGATCATGGGCTCCACAGCCAGTGTCATGCCGGGCTGCAGTTTGATGCCTCTGCGTTTCTGGCGGAAATTCGGAATCTCCGGATCTTCGTGCAGATGACTGCCAATACCATGACCTACCAGGTCCTGCACAATGCCGTATCCGAAGGGACGTACATATGCATCAATGGCGTTGGAAATATCATACAGATGATTTCCTGCTTTTGCATATTTTATACCTTCAAAAAAGCTCTGCTTCGTAACTTCAATCAGTTTTGCCGCTTCCGGACTGATTTCCCCCACACCCCAGGTTCTGGCTGCATCGGAATGATATCCTTTATAGATTACACCGGCATCCAGACTTACGATGTCTCCTTCCTTAATAATATGATGTCTGCTGGGGATTCCATGAACCACCTCATCATTGACGGATACACAGATAGAAGCAGGGTATCCGTTATAATTAAGAAAAGAGGGAATACAGCCGAAGCTGCGGATGATTTCTTCACCTTTTCTATCAATATCAAGTGTCGAAATACCAGGGCGAATGAATTTTTCCAGCTCGTCATGAGTTTTTGCCAGGATTTTTCCTGCCTCTTTCATCAGTTCAATCTCTCTGGCAGACTTTATTGTAACAGCCATTTTATTATGCTCCTAAAATCTTTACGATATCTTCGAAGACAGCGTTCATCTCCTGAGTACCGTCAACCTCTTTCAGTACGCCTTTTTTGCTGTAGAAGTCGATCAGAGGCTGTGTCTGTTCATGATATACTTTCAGACGGTTCTGAACGGTTTCAGGCTTGTCGTCGTCACGAAGAATCAGTCCACTTCCGCACTTATCGCAGATTCCTTCTTTTTTCGGCGGAATGTGAACGATGTGGTATGTAGCGCCGCATGTTACACATGCTCTTCTGCCACCCATTCTGTTAACGATGTTACTGTCCGGAACTTCCACATTGATTGCATAATCAACAGATTCTCCTCTTGCAGCAAGAGCATCTTCCAGACACTGTGCCTGAGGAATTGTTCTGGGGAAACCGTCCAGTACATATCCGTTTGCACAGTCATCCTGTGAGATTCTGTCAATCAGAAGATCAACTGTTAAAGAATCGGGAACCAGCTGACCTGCATCCATGTAGGTCTTTGCTTTCTTCCCCAGCTCGGTTCCGTTTTTGATGTTTGCTCTGAAAATATCCCCTGTGGAAACGTGCGGGATTCCGTATTTTGCAGCAATCATCTTTGCCTGTGTGCCTTTGCCTGCACCAGGCGCTCCCAACATAATAATCTTCATACTTGTACCCTCCTTATAAAGAAAAAGTTATATAAAAACGGCACACCTTCAGCAATCTCTCCCCCGATACATCCGTACCCGGAAAGAAATTACCGAATGGCATGCCGTTAACCTTAACTGTTTAAGAATCCTTTATACCTGCGCTGTACCATCTGTGATTCAATCTGCTTCAGTGTCTCAAGTACAACACCGACGATAATGATCAGTGATGTACCCATAAATGACAGATTGGCAATATTGAAAACACCTGATACGACGATGGGAATCGTACACACAATCAGAAGACCAACTGCGCCGATAAACACAATATAATTTAAGATTCTGGTCAGATAATCAGATGTGGGCTTGCCCGGTCTGATACCGGTAACAAATCCCCCCTGTTTCTTCATGTTATTCGCAATTTCAATCGGGTTAAATGTAATTGATGTATAGAAATATGCAAACAGTATGATTAATAATGCATACACCAGATATCCGATGGAATACTGGGGTGCTTCCAGCTTACACCAGTTGGAAGAACTGAGGCAGAGCAGGATCTTTCCTCCGATGGTGGAATAATCCACATTGAAGAAAGTTGCAATTACCACAGGGAAAGTCATCAGAGATGACGCAAAAATAACCGGAATAACACCAGCAGTATTAACCCTCAGAGGAATATTGGAGGACTGACCTCCCACCATCTTGCGGCCCTGCATCTTCTTAGCATACTGTACAGGAATCTTTCTGATCGCTTCCTGCAATAACACGGTGAACGTTACCATGGCCAGCAGTAATAAAATAATTACTGCAATTGCGACAACTTTCATGAATACAGTCTGAGAAGCTACAAATCTTTCATACAGTGTCATAAAGTCGTCAGGTAAGCTGGACACAATATTAATCAACAGTACGATTGAAATACCGTTACCTACACCATACTGTGTAATCTGCTCGCCAATCCACATCAGGATCGCAGAACCGGCAGTCATGGTTACAACTGTGATAACAACTGCATACCATGTATAGTTGTCATACAGACCGCGTCCGCCGAATCCTACAGCCATAGCTGTAGACTGGATCAGAGCAGGTGCAACAGTCAGATATCTTGTGATCTTGAGAATGACCTTGCGGCCATCCTCTCCATCTTTCTGAAGTTCTTCTAATTTCGGGATTGCAATTGTAAGCAGCTGCATAATGATTGATGATGTGATGTACGGAGTGATATTCAATGCAAAGATTGACATCTCCATAAAAGAACCACCAGTCATAGCATTAAAAAAGTTAAATGCATCTCCGGAATTACTAGCCAAAAAATCTGAAATGACTGAATTGTTAACACCCGGAACAGGAATCTGGCATCCTGCTCGAACAACAACTAACATAAAAAATGTGAACAGCAGCTTTCCTCTTACTTCTTTGACTTTAAATGCGTTCCTAAGTGTTTCTAACATATCAGATTACCTCGCAAGTACCACCTAATGCTTCAATCTTGGCTTTTGCACCTTCGCTGAATGCATTTACTTTAACAGTCAGCTTCTTTGTTAATTCGCCTGTAGCAATGATCTTAACGCCATCACCGGTTTTTTTGATGATGTTGGCATCCTGTAAAGCTTCGATGGTAACTACTGCGCCATCTTCAAAACAATTTAATCTGTCTAAATTAACAGCAACGATATTTTTGGAATTTCTGCAAGTGAATCCTCTCTTAGGCAGACGTCTGTATAAAGGCATCTGACCACCTTCGAAACCGATTCTGGGTGCTCCTGAACGAGCTTTCTGACCTTTGTGTCCCTTACCGGCAGTCTTACCGTTGCCTGAAGCATGGCCGCGGCCTCTTCTGAAGCTGTCGCTCTGTTTGGAACCTTCTGCAGGTCTTAATGTTGATAAATCCATTACGCGCACCTCCTGACTCTATTAGATTTCTTCTACTTTAACTAAATGTTTTACGTGCCAGATCATACCTCTTACAGCGGGGTTGTCCGGTAATTCAACTGTCTTGTGCATCTTCTTGAGGCCAAGTGCTTCGATGGTTTTAACCTGCTTCGGCACTGCACCAATGGGAGATTTTACCAGTGTAACTTTTAATTTCTCTGCCATCTTTCTACCTCCTAGCCGATGATTTCTTCAATAGATTTGCCACGTTTTGCAGCTACTGCTTCAGGAGTTGTCAGTTTAGCAAGACCTGCGATCGTAGCCATAACAACATTCTGTTTGTTATTGGAACCTAAAGATTTTGTACGGATATTCTGAATACCTGCAAGTTCAATTACGGCACGGGCAGGACCTCCGGCGATTACACCGGTACCTGCTTTAGCAGATTTTAACAGTACGGATGCACTGCCGAATTTGCCGATATTGTCATGAGGGATACTCTTGTTTTCATCTAATGCTACGCATACCAGGCTCTTTTCAGCAGCCTGTTTGCCTTTACGGATTGCTTCCGGAATTTCAGCAGCCTTGCCGATGCCTGCGCCTACATGGCCATTGCCATCGCCAACTACAACCAGTGCTGAGAATCTCATGTTACGGCCACCCTTTACTACTTTGGTGACACGCTTGATGGTAACAACTTTTTCTTCTAATTCTAACTGGCTGGCATCAATGATTTCGCGTTTCATGTGTTTTCCTCCTTGATTAGAATTCCAGACCAGCTTCTCTGGCTGCATCTGCTAATGCTTTGACTTTACCCTGATATATGAAGCCTCCTCTGTCGAAGACAACAGTTGTGATGCCTTTTTCCAGTGCTCTCTTAGCGATAACGGTTCCTAAGTAAGCAGCTGCATCAACATTGTTTGTCTTCTCAAGCTCAGCCTTGATTTCTTTCTGAACGGTAGACGCTGATACTAACGTATTGCCGACAGTGTCATCAATAATCTGAGCGTACATATGATTGTTGCTTCTGAAAACTGCCAGACGAGGTCTTTCACTTGTACCGGCGAAACGATTACGAATTCTGTTGTGTTTTTTAACACGCACAATACTTCTGG
>JALFLM010000041.1 GCA_022774705.1 Lachnospiraceae bacterium
GCGGACAGGCAGCGCCAGCTTGGAAAGCTGAAGGACGAGCGCAGTCAGGCCATGGAGAACAGCTCCGGGAACATCGAGTGGATTGAACAGTTCAAGAAGTACCGGCATCTGACGGAGCTGGACAGGGAGTGCATCGTTCACCTGATTGAAAAAATCCTGATCTATGACGGCAAGCGCATCGAGGTGTGCTTCCGTTACAGAGATGAGCTGGAAAACGCATTGCAGTATATAGAACGGTTCGAGGATGTCCTTCCGGCCGAGGAAGGCGTAACAATACCTGAGAGGAGGAACGCATAATGGCAAGAAAGAAAAGACAGTATTTACAGCCGGAGCAGGCGCAGGAACCGGTCAGCGCCATGCTACCGTCCGTCTGGGAGACGGCCATCTACGCCCGACTCTCGGTTGAAAACAGCAAAAAGAACGACGACGGCGATTCCATCGAGGGACAGATTGAAATTTGCCGGGACTATGTATCGGAGCATCCGTATCTTCATCTGGCGGATACCTATGTGGACAACGGCTGGACTGGAACCAACACGGACCGCCCGGAGTTTCAGAGACTGCTTTCCGATATTCGGGAGGGAAAAATCAAGGCGCTGGTCATCAAGGATTTCAGCCGCTTCTCCCGTGATTATATCGAGGCAGGCAACCTTCTGGAGAACATCTTTCCGGCCATGGGTGTACGGTTTATTTCGGTGGTTGACCGCTATGACAGCTTTGAAACAGACGGCTCCGCCAGCAGCCTGCTGATTCCGCTGAAAAACCTGATCAACAGCTTCTATTCCAGAGACCAGTCCAAGAAGGTGTCGCTGGCGGTTCATGCCAAACAGCTGGCCGGCGAACACATTCCCAGCATGATTCCCTACGGGTACCGGAAATCGACCACACAGGAGTACCGGTTTGAACCAGATCCGGAGACCGCACCGATTGTCAGAAGAATCTACGCACAGTTTCTCAGCGGCATCGGAGCGCGCCCCATCATGCGTCAGCTGAATGAAGAAGGAATTCCTTCTCCCGGCAGACTCCGCTATCTGCGCGGACAGACCAAGCGGGCATGTTATTCCGACTGCCTCTGGACGCAGCAGGTCATCAAACAGATATTGATGAATCCGACCTATATGGGCGATCTTGTCTTTGGACGGATGCCGACGGCGCTTTATCTGGGTCAGCCGGATTATCACTATGAGCCGGATGAGAGCAAGTGGCGTATCCTGCCGGATATGCACGAAGCGCTGGTCAGCCGTGGCGACTTCTATCAGGTCAGAGAAATCCTGGAGGCAGGTCGCCGTGAGAATGAGGCCAAGCTGGAAGCCAGCCGGAATTACCGCGAAAAGCATCCGCAGATCTTCAAAAGCGGAATCGTCCGGTGCGGGCACTGCGGTTCCAATCTCGGTTACAGCCGACACGGCGAGAAAAAGGAAGGTCGGTACAACTGCCGGAACAAGCAGTATGGCCGCTGCGATGTTGCCGTCGGCATCTCGGAGAAAAAGCTCGCGCCGATTGTCTGGAACGCGATTCAGATACAGTTTGCCCTGTTCGCGGATTTTGAGGAAGTGGCCGGGCGGCTGAAGGACAGCGGTATTCAGACGAAACGGCAGACCGAACTTCAGCAGGAAATGCTGGAAGTCAGTGAACAGCTATCTGGCTATCAGAACAAACGGGAGCAGCTCTACAATGACTATGTGGATGGTATTCTCTCTGCCGGAGATTATATTGAGCTGAAAACCCGCTTTGACACCGCATATCAGGAACAGAGCTCCCGGCTCAATCAGCTGTCGGTGGAGCTGGTCAGGCTGAATCGGATGCTTTCTAATGAGAACAAGTGGCTTGTGAACATCCGGAATATCCGCAAGGCGCGGAAGCTGACGCCGGAAATCGCCCAGGCGATGATTGACCACATCAACGTATATAAAACCGGTTATGCCCAGCACCGGCTGGAGATCATATTCCGCTTTCAGGAAGAACGGGACGCATTGGAAACGGCTTATCACGAATTGGAAGGAGGTGAAGCCCGGTGAAGAAACTGTACCTGTACATCCGCCTGTCGGATGCCGATGATGACCTGAAATTCAAAACCGAGAGCGAGAGTATCGCCAATCAGCGCACGCTGCTGTATCGGTTCATCCGCGCCCGCCGGGAGTTTGACGGCTATGAAGTGGTTGAGTTCATCGATGACGGCTACTCCGGCACCAACGGCAACCGTCCGTCTTTTGAGCGGATGATTGAAAGTCTGAAAAATGGCGAGGCAAACGTGGTGATCTGCAAGGATTTCAGCCGCTTTTTCCGCGACTATGTGGAGATCGGCGATTATCTGGAGCGTATCTTTCCGTTCTTGGGCGTTCGCTTCATTGCCGTCAACGACGGGTATGACAGCGATGATTACAAGGGCTCTACGGCCGGCATGGAAGTGGTCATGAAGTACATCGTCTACTCCTATTACAGCCGCGACCTGTCCCAGAAGATCAAAACCGTCATGAGTACCAGAAAGAGCAAGGGCGAGTTCGTGGCTTCACAGGCTCCCTATGGATACATGAAAGACCCAAATGTAAAGCGAAAGATCATTCCCAATCCGGATACCGCGCCTGTGGTGCGGAAAATCTTCGACCTTGCGCTGGAAGGAAAAACGCCGGCAGAAATTGCTGTTATCCTGAACGATTATAAGCTGGAAACGCCGTCGGCTTACTTTAGGCGGATGAATCCTGACAGCAAAAAGTTCCGCACTTCTTCCAAGGAAGCCTGCTGGACGGTCAGCAATGTGCGGGAGATTCTGAAGCGCCGGGAGTATACCGGCGTGATGGTCATGAACCAGCGCCGCTGGAAGGGGCTGGACAATCCCCGGACGGTTTGGACGGATGAATCCGAATGGCAGATCATTCCGGACTGCCATGAAGCCATTGTCAGCGAAAGCGAGTATGAAGAAGCGCAGAAGGTGTTCCGTAAAATCCGCAAGGGGTATGATCGGAGTCCTGATCAATATCTGCTGCGCAGTCTGGTTCACTGCGGGGCTTGCGGACGCACCATGCAGCGGCAGAAACACTCCCCGGTGATTTACTACACCTGCCTCAAGTCTGTATCCAACAGAGAAACCGCCTGCCCGGTGGGCGAACGGTTCGTTGAGGCTGACCTGGAGCGCATCGTGAAGAACGATCTGATTGAGAAGCTCCGTCTGCTGGTGGATGCAGATGATCGCCTGTATGCGGCGGCAGCGGTCAGCGAAGGCACAGAGGAAAACCTCAGATTTCGGCTGGAACAGATTGAAAAGCGCATGAAGCAGATTTCCGTCAGCCGGGTCAGTGCTTACGAGCGGTATGCCGAAGGACGACTTCAGAGGGATATATACCTCATGGAACGCGATAAGCTGAACGCGGAGAACGACAGCCTCAGCTCCGAGAAAGAGCGGCTGGAAAAGGAGCTTTTAGCCCTTTCTCAGAGCAGAAACCGTGAACTGACGGAGACCTGCGACATGGCCCGCCAGACGCTGACTGCGGACGAGCTGACCAATGAAATGCTCCTGTTCTTTATCGACCGCGTGAATGTGTACAGCGGCATGAGGGTGGAGATCATCTATCATTTCTCCGATGAAATTGCCCGGTTGATCGAGCCGGAGAATACATCAGAATAAAAGCGGGAGCGGGCCCTGTTTACTGGGTGCCGCTCCTACTTATGTGGGCTTGAGCAGCCCATATTTTTTTAGTCTTTGCTTAACATCAGCAAATCCGCCGTTCAATGTAGATAAAGTAAAAGCAGAGTCTTGTGAAAATGCAAAACGACTGCCATTTGGTATGCCTGGGGTTAACAAAAACAAAGAGGTCGGTAACGCAAACTATCTGTGGATTTCCTATTTTTACAGCTATCTGAATGAAAAAGGTCGTGCAGGTTTTGTTATGGCCTCTTCTTCAACAGACAGTCAGGGCAAAGATAAAGATATTCGTCAGAAATTAGTAGAAACAGGCCATGTGGATACCATGATCAGTGTAGGAAATAACTTTTTCTACACAAAATCTCTGCCTTGTTCTCTGTGGTTCTTTGATAAAGGTAAAAGCGAAAATATTAAAGATAAAGTCTTGTTTATTGATGCCAGAAACTATTATACAGTAGTTGACCGTACATTAAACGAATGGTCTGAATGGCAGATGAAAAATCTGAATGCTATTGTATGGCTCTATCGTGGTGAAACAGAAAAGTACATAGCGTTACTGGATGAATACAGAGCTGTATTGGGAAATGCTTCCTTTGAAGATATTCTTCATCAGTTGAAGGATGAACTGAAAGACCTACAGAAGCATGCGAAAATTGAAGTGGAAGCTGCTGCAAAAAATGAAAAGAAACGTGTACAAGCTTATTATGATGAAGCAATTTCTGCGAAGAATGAAGAAATCACTGTAGCAAAAGAAGCTGTATGGCTGTACGAAAAATTCGGTGACGGTGTTTATACAGATATACTTGGCATGTGTAAAGTTGCCGATATTTCAGAGATTGAAGAAAAAGGCTGGTCATTAACACCGGGTGCTTATGTAGGTGTTGCACCGATAGATGATGATGGTGTGGATTTTGAAGAACGCATGGCAGAAATCCATCGAGAACTTTTATCTTTGCAGGCAGAATCAAATAATTTGATGGATACTATCTCTAAAAACATGAAGGAGATGGGATTATGATTTATAAAGAAGCTAAATTAGGTGACTATGTTGATATATTATCAGGATTTGCTTTTAAAACAAAAGATTTTGTCGAGAAAGGTGTTCCAATCATAAAGATCAAGAATATAAGTCCACCATCAGTAACTCTTGAAGATTTAAGCTATGTTTCAAATGAAGTGGCAGAAAAACAAAAAAAGTTTGTTTTATCGTACGATGATGTTTTAATTGCGATGACAGGCTCTCATATTAATCAATGGGCATCTGTGGTTGGTCGAGTTGCTCGTGTCAAATATAGTGACATAACATTGCTGAATCAGCGAGTTGGAAAGATTACGATTAAAGAAAATGCTGAGGCAGATATCAATTATATTTATTATTTCCTGTCGCAAGATGAGATTAAAATAAAACTTGCAGCAAAAGCAGGTGGCGCAGCAAATCAAGCTAATATTAGCCCGACACATATAAAAGAATTGACTTTTCCATGTCCTGATTACGATATACAGAAAAAGATTGTTAATATACTGAAATCATATGATGATCTGATTGAAAATAACCAGAAACAAATCAAACTGCTCGAAGAAGCTGCCCAGCGCCTGTATAAAGAGTGGTTTGTGGATTTGCGTTTCCCTGGATATGAAGATGTAGCTATCGTTGATGGTGTGCCGGAGGGGTGGACGGAAAAAAACATGGCGGATGTTTGCGATTCTATAGGAGGTGGAACTCCATCAACAAAAATTGAAGGATATTACCGGAATGGTAATATTAAGTGGGTTACACCGACAGATATCACACGAAATAATAGCTTGATTTTGCTTGATACAGACAAAAAAATCACAGAGGATGGATTAAATAATAGTTCAGCGAAAATGTTACCACCATATACTATTTTGATGACAAGTAGAGCGAGTGTAGGATATTTTGGATTATGCGAACATGAAGTATGTACAAATCAAGGTTTTATTTCATGTATACCGTATAAAGAAAACATAAGGTTTTACTTGCTGTATAACTTGATGAATCGTGTAGATGAAATAAGAACGAAAGCCAGTGGTTCAACTTTTTTGGAAATAAGCAAGAAAACATTTAGAGAATTGAAAATCACTGTTCCTTCGGAGTATGTTCTGAATGAATTTACTAAACAGGTATATCCGATGATTCAGCAAATGGAAGTTCTTGTAAAAACAATTGAAATTTTGAGAGAAGCTCGTGACCGCTTGCTGCCAAAACTGATGAGCGGGGAAATTGAGGTGTAAAATATGGCATTACCCAAAGAACTAATGGAAATGGTAGAGCAAGATATTAACAAGATTGAATTTGAACTTGAGAACGGAGACAATATATCAAGGTGGAAACTTTTCAGAGAAATGGATGGTAAATATCAAAGTTGTATTAATAATTTTTATGAAGGCATGTGGCTTTCTGTTCCAAATAAAAATGTATTGCATTTCCCACAATTAAAACAATATCCTGATTATGTAGTTGAAAATTTGGAAATTGTTAAGTCTAAATTGTTGACATATAGATTTCAAGCTAATGCAATTAATTTACCACAGTTACCTACAACACAAGTTAATGTAAATAATAACATTAATATTTCTATCACTTTTGAAGAAGTGCGTGAAAAGATTGAAGATATGACATCGTTAACTAATGAAGAAACAGAAGAAGTTCTTGCCAAAATATCTGAAATTGAAGAAGTTGTAAAAAGCGACGATAAAAAGAAAACTAAATGGGAAAAAATAAAGCCGGTATTGGTATGGCTGGCTGACAAAAGCCTTGATATTGGTACAGCTCTTTTACCATTGTTGTTAAAAATATAATTCTTATTTGTAGAAGACAAGGAGTTTTAATGTCTGATAATAAAGTATGGGATATGGAAGTACTTTTAGAAGATGAAGTATTTGATTATGTAGAGTATGCGGTTAACTCATGGAGAGAGTGGATTGCAAAAACTATGAATGAAATCGAGAAGATTGAAATGAAAGAAGTAAAGTTACTTACATATTTCTCGATTATGGAAATGATGGCACAAGAATATGATAATTTTCCATCTATAGCAATCCAATAAATTAATGCATATATCCAGACGCATGAAACCATCCTTCACAATCAGAAATACTAATGGTAGAAAATGCCCTTTGAATGGCTGCTGGAAGTTCATTTACTACCCGCACCTTTTCCTTGCGAAGAAATGCTTTCATTTTTGACCATAGTTTTTCAATCGGGTTCAAATCCGG
>JALFLM010000111.1 GCA_022774705.1 Lachnospiraceae bacterium
GTTCAGAGCCAAGCAGATTTTTTCAACATTCTATTTAATCAGAGCAGGACTCGAATTCCGCTATCACAGAATCATCCGGTGCTGCCGTAAACAGACTTACCAGAATATTGGCTGCAAAAGCCACCAGAAATGCGGGAAGCAGCTCGTATATATTCCAGACACCTCCCATGGGACGTACCGCGTATTTCCATACGAATACCATAATACCGCCGGCAAGCATACCCATAATAGCACCGTTTTTATTGCTTCGTTTCCAGAACAGGGCCAGCAGCACAACCGGACCAAATGCCGCTCCAAAACCGGCCCAGGCAAAACTTACAATGGCGAAGACACTGCTTGAGGGATCTCTGGCAATATAAACAGCAATCATACTGATAATCACCACCGTAACACGTGCAATTACTACTGATGCTTTTTTACTGATTCTGATATGTAAGAAGTCGCTCAGCAGATTCTGTGAGACACCCGAAGCAGCTACCAGCAGCTGGCTGTCCGCTGTAGACATGGTGGCCGCCAGTATTCCTGCAAGAATAACACCTGCAAGAAGTGCTGCTGCCACACTATGCTGACTCAGCAGATGGGCAATCTGTACAATGACCGTCTCGCTTCCGCTTCCCTCCAGCACATCAATCGTACCTGCCTTGCTCATGCCGAGACCGATCACACCGATGAAAATAGCGATTGCCATGGAAATAAACACCCATACGGTTGCGATACGGCGTGATAATGTCAGTTTTTCCTCATCCTCCGTTGCCATAAACCGGAGCAGAATATGGGGCATTCCAAAATACCCCAGTCCCCATGCCATCGTAGATATGATGGTAATAATTCCATAAGGGGAGGCAGAACCGGTTTCTGTACTGTACATGCTGTTCATGGAAAGATAACCCGGCAGAGATCTGGCATTCTCCATAACCGCATCCAGTCCTCCGGCCTGTGAAGTACCGAATACCAGCACCACTACCAAAGCGATACTCATAACGATACTCTGAACCAGGTCTGTTGTGGAAGCCGCCAGAAATCCTCCCAATGTGGTATATGCAACAATAACAATGGCACATACGATCATGGCTGTCAGATAATTCACATGAAACAGACTCTGGAACAGTTTGCCGCAGGCAGCAAAACCACTGGCTGTGTAAGGTACAAAGAATATCACAATAATCAGTGCAGATACGCATGTCAGAATGTTTTTCTCATCATGATACCGTTTTGCAAAGAAATCGGGAATGGTAATTGCCCCGATTCTGTGGCTGTAGCGCCGGATTCTTTTTGATACGATGAGCCAGTTGACCCATGTACCGATTCCAAGACCGATTGCCGTCCATGCCGCATCACAGATACCGCTCAGGTATGCCACACCCGGCAGTCCCATCAGCAGCCAGCTGCTCATATCGCTGGCCTCCGCACTCATGGCTGTAACAAGCGGCCCCAGTTTCCGGCCGCCCAGGTAAAAATCATCAACCGAATTATTGGTTTTTGAGAATTTTACCCCGATTCCCAGCATCATAACCAGATAGCAGATAATGGCAATCATAATCATTACTGATGATGTCATAGTTTTCCCTCCAAATCCTTTTTGTATGACCATACACCTGAAAACAGGCGCATTATGAGTATATCACATTATCTGCATAATTTCTGCATGCTTTTTGCAATTTTCCCTTTTTTTATATACGGATGAGTGTAAAATGCCCACAGCAGCTGGAGACACATCAGGCACCAGATCACCGGTTCACAGATTATTACACCAAAATAGCCCAGCACCGGTATCAGGAAAATGACAAACAGAATCTTGCCGATCAGTTCTATCACGCTTGAAATCAGAGGAAGCAGTTTGCTTCCCAGCCCCTGCAGGGAATTCCGCAGATTAAACAGCATACCCAGTACCATATAAAACAGACTGTTGATCCGCAGATACCGGGTGCCATTGTCAAGAACTGCCGCTTCCGATGATCCTGAGATGAATTTCATCATCCATCCGGCCCCCACAGACAAAACCAGCAGTACAAACAGTGCCCAGCCAGCAGACAGCATATTGGCATAGCGCACCGCCCTGCGGATCCGTTTTTTCTGACCGGCTCCCCGGTTCTGAGAAACGAAGGTGGACAAAGCAAGCCCAAGACTGGTGAGGGGCATAATGCAGAAGCTCTGCAGCTTTCTGGCCGAAGTCTGAGCTGCAATGAGCCGGTAATCTCCCAGATTGTTAATACCAGCCTGCAGAATCACGGTTCCCGTAGACACAATTCCCACCATCAGTCCCATGGAAAGTCCCTGTGCGATCAGTTCTTTGTAAAGCCGGACACCGGCCCGGAAATGACACCGTTTCGGAATAAGAATCGGGCACCATTTTGCAATATACAGCGCACAAAGCAGAGCAGAAATCCCCTGTGCAATAACAGTAGCTGCCGCCGCTCCGTTGATTCCCATATGAAGTCCGGCGATAAAATACAGATCAAGAACAATATTGAGTACCGAAGATAACATCAGAAATATCAGCGGCACGATGCTGTTCCCGATTGCCCGCAGCAGACCTGCCAGCAGGTTATAGGCAAACATGACTCCCACAAACAGGGTAATCAGCGATATGTAGGACCAGGATTCCTCCAGAATATCTGCCGGCGTATCCAACAGTACCAGCAGCGGATGGAGACAGAGGCGGGAAAGCGCCATCAGAACCACTGTCACTCCGGCGCCGACCACAATGGAACCGGCTACTGATTTTTTCAGAAGTTCTTGATCTCCCGCTCCGTAGCCCCTTGCCGCCACAATACTCAGACCATTGCCAAAACCAAGAGCAAAACCCACCATCAGTTCATAAACAGCCGCGCATGCACCAATGGCCGCCAGAGATACATCTCCCAGATATCTTCCCACGATCATGGTATCCACTGCATTGTACATCTGCTGGAAACCATTGGAAATAAACAGCGGAATGGCAAATATAAGAAGTGACTTTACAATATTTCCATTCAGCAGATCGACCCCTGCTCCAACTTTTTTATCAGTCTTCATTTCAGATAATAAATCCTTTCTGTAAAAATTTTCTGAAGCATAAATAATCGGCAGACAGAATAAATTCTGCCTGCCGACCACATTTTACCACACTCCGTTTTACAGAACAAGAGGTATTTACTGCATATGTGCTTTAATATACTGACCCACTTCTTCTTCCGACATGTGAAGTGCTACGGATAATTCCTCCAAAAGCAGTTCTTCTGCCGCCTTCTGATAATGATCGTCTATTGCCGTGCTTTTCTTCCCTTCCGCATGCCTGCCCTGCCTGCGCAGACAGATCGTCTTCACAATACGGATCCATTCCCGGCAGTCACAGCTTTTCAGCGCCTTTTTATAGATTTCCTCCCTGTACTTCTCATTATCAATCTCCAGCCCGGGGATGTCTGCCATGGCTTCCACCATATTTCCGGCTTCCTGTTCTGTCATAATCGGCCTTCTCGGAATCATGGTGTTATCCACTGCAGAATAGATTTTCAATCCGGTATCCTTTAAAGGGCTCATCACATAATAAAGCTTTCCCTGCTTATCCTTCGGGAAATTATCCATGGTGGTGATCTGGTCTATCCTGCAGACGCCTTCTGTCTTATACATTACATAATCGCCAACTTTAAACATTGCAGCCTCCCTTTTGGTTTTTTACAGCAATCAGTTGATATACCCGTCTGTTTTATAGCTGTTATACTGTTTTTTAATCCTGATATACAGATTCCCGTCTTCTCCGGTAAATTTATCCACAAGTTCATATTTGGTATGTTTACGTTTCAGCTGATCCAGGTACATGCTCAGTTCCTTCTCCGGATCTGCTTCGTTCAGCGTATCAAAACGAATGGTCTGTTCCAGACATGCACTTGTAATCCTTCTCATTGTGGTATCCTCCTTTTCAATTCTGATATCTGGATTATAGCATAAAAAAAGAGGCTTCGTAAGCGAAACCTCTTCAAAAATTGTAAGTTTGTGATAATTGCAGGGACTATATACTCTGTAATTTGTCTATTTTTACTAATTATCTGCTGTTACTTTCCCAGTACTTTCTTTACAGCTTTCTTTATTTTTCCCGCTGCGCGCACAGATAAACTCCGGTTATTTTTTCGTTCCCTGTTCAATTCATCCCGCAGTTCCCTGATCTTATTTTCATAGGAATCTTTCATTTCCTCATCGATTACGGGATACTCCCTCCAGTTATGAATCGTTTTTGGAGCAAACAGAGCATTTTTCAGCCATTCGCGGGAACGTTTCCGTTCCTTTTCCATAATTTCATAAACCGCATCATAATCAATATCGGATAACAGCTTTCTTTTTCCCGGTTTCATTATTTCTGAAGCATCCGTTACATAACGATTTTCCAGATGAAACAGGGACAGCAGCGATTCAAAACGTGATAATCCACGGTGTTTATTTGCAATACATATAAACGGCCGCTTAAAAATGATGGCAAAGCTTGCGCCATGACAGGAATCCGTAATGATAAACCTGCTGTGTTTCAGATAATACAGCCAGTCTTCTACCTGCAGATTTTCCACTGTATTGGGAAGATCCAGTTTTTCTTTATTTTCCTTGAATCTCCAGGGTATTCCATCCAGCATATTGATCAGCTTACAGTTGTACTGCCTTGCCACATACTGCAGAGCCTCTCTTTTTTCCGGTGTCGGGTCCAGAATATAGGAAACCACATATGCGCCCTCTTCATGAGCAGCGGAACGCCCGGCAATCTCCTCATAAATGGCCGGATCTGCGGCAAATACAGGATCCAGCACCTGCTTTGCTTTTACATGGAAAGTATCCCTGCAGATGGATACCCCTTTGGCTTCCCGCACGGAAATTGCATCAAAACGGTTCAAAAGCCGGGCTGTTGTTTCTTTTTCCGCTCTGGAAGCAAAAAATCCATCATGACCAAAAGATGATGCATATGCGATTTTTTTCTTATCATCATCCACAAAGTCAAAAAAATAGCTGCGGCCGAAATTGCGGCTGATTCCGTAATTCCATACCTGATCCGAACCGATGATAAATGTGTCCACATGGGCATTCAGAGATCTCAGCTCGCGCAAAGAGTAACTGCGGCTGATTTCCTTATAATTTTCTCTGGCAAACCGGCGTGAATGTGTCTCCTGCAGTTCCGGATCCGAATTATTTAATCTGGGTTTATCGATCATCAGAACGGACAAACCAAAGGATTCCACCAGACGACACAGGCCGTAATAAGTCATAATGCTGCCGTAATTGCAGCCGCTCCACACACCCATGATCGCCACATCAAATTTCCGTTTTACCGCATATTCATATGCTTTTTCAATGGGCTGATACTGCACCAGATCCATAAAACGGTTTCTTGCCGGATGAGACTTAAAACAGTGATCAAAGGGCTGCCCGGTCCTGTAAATATAATCCGGAGGCATGGAATCGCACACGGTCAATTTCCCGCAGACTGCTTCCAGAATGGCATTTCCTTTGGAACTGTTTACAATCAGGATGGAAGTTCCTTTTCCGTCATTATACTTTGGATCATATTTTTCCACGCCCCAGAAATCAGCCAAAGTAATATCTCCCTGTCTGGGAACCACTGAAAATCTGCACTGACCGCAGTGAGGCCGGGTAGACAGAAGGGGCAGAAACGCTTTGTAGAACGGATCTGTATTTCTGGTGCCGTGGTAAACAGTTCCATCGGAATATTTCACGGTCATTTCCGTGGACCATCCGTAATAATCCTTATCCCTGAAACCGACATGAACAATTTTTTTATTTCCATGCTTTTCCTGCAGATATTTCCTGAATAAGCCAGGCGACGGCGCGCCGTGACACATAAGATCAATCGTATACAGGTTTTCATAATCCCTGCCCAGAAATGTCCGCAGTCCCGCAACCTGACAGGGACAGCCGCTGAACAGAACCGGTCGTTTTTCTTCCAGAATTCCCCGGATTTCCGTATATACCTTACCGGTATCACTCTGAACATATTTGGATTTTCTCAGCTTATCCAGATCTTTTTTATTGTCAATTACCATGTGCCGGACCTGGAATTCCGAATCATAGGCGGCACCGCAGACAGCGCCTCCCATTTCCAGCACATATTCAGCAAAAACAGTAAACATACCTCCGGAAGAACTGTTTTTGCGTATATGATCATCTGCCATTGCCACATAGCAGTCCGGCTCTTCATTGTGATCATACCGACCGTTCAGAGATGGACAGGCTTTCCGGCATTTTCCGCAGGAAATACACTTTGTCTCCTCAACTGACGGATACAGAAAGCCTTCCCCGTCATATTTCATGGAAATCGCATTCTGCGGACAGATATTGTAACAGGAGCCACAGCCGCAGCATTCTATTTTCGGCAGTACAGCAATTGTTTTTTCATTATTCATTTATCAAATCTCCTATACCGGCTCTTATTCTGCACCGGTTCTTATTCTGCTTCCCTGCTCCATCTGGCAGGAAGTCTGACCTGCTTTACACTGTTTTTCAATCCAAGATGTTCTTTCCAGAAATCAATGGCAGTCAGTTCTTTTCCCCGGGTCCGGTATTCCTCTGCCACCCGGTCTCCACACAGAAGATACTTCATATCCAGCCTGCACATCTGTATAAAATACTTCCAGAACAGCCGATTGGAAGCAGTCGTTACAGCCCCCTTCTGATCTCCGGAATTCCACATCAGAACATGTTTTCTGAAAGAATAATGACAGGGATCGCTGGCCTGCATATCCACCACATTCAGCTCTTTTCGGTAAAAACATACAGGAACCAGATTCCCGTACAGGGTAAGGTAATTGATCATCCGCTCCTTCCGGTTGGTCATCCATCTGCAGCTTTGTTCATATTTGTTCTGATCAAAGGGATACCCCATTTTTTCCAGTTCTTCCTGCGTATACTGCTTCATGTTATGAGCCAGAAGATCTTTCAGAAGCACATCTTCCTGCTGACTTTTAAAGAAATCAACACCTTTAAGGTAATCCTCCATTCCCCGAAGCTTGAAGTAAACAGCTTCATACCGCTGCATAAACAGATGCTTTAACACCCATCCCGAAAAACGGAAGAGTACCTGCCTTTTTTTCCCCAGGATGCCATGATATGCTTCTATCACCAGATCATTGCGGGAAAAGAAATATTCCAGATGAGCACTGTATTTTTTATCAAAGGCTTCATGCCATACGCCCACGCCGTTTAAAATCAATACATTTTTCTCATTGCGAAGTCCATATTCCGTATCATCGCATTTGATAAAGAGGGGAAAAGGAAGCCCGTTTTCTTTCACCACATCCAGCGGCATGCAGGTCAGCCACCAGCCGGTATAATCAAACGGTTCCTCCGCCTCATTCATCAGCAGGTTGAAGGTTTCCCGCATTTCCAGAGGTTTTCTGGGCAGCCCTCGGTGGCACCAGAGTGCACTGGCTTCCGTCTGGAATGTCGGTTCATTCAGAGCAAACATCCCGCCGTGAATATGGAGATCTTTGTATTCCGGTTTTACAGTTTTCAGAAAATTAATCATTTTCTCCAGAATAAGAGGATCCAGATACAGATCATCATCGCACATAATCACATGCGTCAGCCTGTCTCTGCGGTCCCAGGCTTCCAGAATCCCTCTGGTAAATCCACCTGATCCCCCGTAATTCCGATTGGGAAACCAGTGAACATATTTATGTTCAGGAAGTTTCCCTTCCAGCGTCTGTCCATTATCTACAACAAAAATCTCCAGAGAATCTCTGATGCTGCTTTTCGGGTTGTCCAGCAATGCTTTGCAGATATCAGATACATTGCGGAGTACATATTCCTCCCGCTTAAATGTGCAGATATCCAATGCCGCCCTGACGGTCTGATCCGGCTCGGTGCGGGTCAGATAGCGGCCTCCGTAAAAGCAGCTTCCATCCTCCAGACTGATGATCTTCAGATAATAAAAAGCGCTTCTCGTTGTCTTTCTGCTCTCCACATTTTTTCCATAGCTGCTCTCATCCATATCTCCGGCAGGAATCATGCTGACCTTTTCCCTTGAAAAATCATGACAATAACGCCATTTTCCTTTTTTCTCCTGATAAACTTCGCCGGAATAGACTTCTTCCTCTCTCTCAACAAAATGCATGGGCCGGCGGGAATTGGCCCGCTTTTGCTGATACATACTTTTTTTCATCACATAAATGCAGAATCGCCCTTTTAATTCCAGTTCAAAAATCACATCCCGAACCCGGGTATACCGCAAATATTTCGCATAGGAAAAACAATTAAAATACGTATCCAGTGACACGCTTCTGCCGCTGTTCATCAGAAGGAAATCGCCTTCCCCGTCCCTTTTTCTCAGGACAGAACTGTCCGCCCTGTAGTACATAAGCTCCACATTTCCGGCTTCTTTCACCGGAGACAGGGTAATCTTTGACAATTCCATCAGATTTTCTTTATTCAGTTTTTTCTGCTCCGCATCCAGCTGCTGCATCTTTTTTCTCCCTTCAAACACCGTCTCCGCCAGAAACTGTTTCAATCTTTGGATTAAACCGGAAACCGGCGAACATCTGGGACAGTACAATCCAGCTTCTGCGCAGGCGGTGACTGTCACCTTTTATCCAGATTCTGAAAATGTTAAAAAAACATTTTGCTATGTAATAGATAATTCCTTTTATTCCTTCATAACGGTACGCAAAATTTTCATTTCGATACGCATACCGGTATCTGTCTATCCGTTCCGGAGCATCCGTTGCAATACAGCTCCCGTTGTTGGTACGCATGGCATGCACCACCTGGCTTCTGCCCACCAGATAACAGGGCATTTTCATCCGCACTGCCATTCTCCTGGTATACTCCAGATCATCTCCCCAGATAAAAAATTCTTTTACGGGAAGTCCCGCTTTTTTAACGGTTTCTGTTTTTATAAATAAAGAAACAAAGGTTGCCTGTTCCACCGGAATCAGACTTTTAGTCAAAAGGCCCACATTTTCGTAAAAATTTTTTTTCACTTTCTGCCGGTTCATTTTACAGCCGCTTCCATCTGTCCAAAGCACCACACTGGACAGAAATCCGTAATTTCCATTCAGGGATTCATCTGCTTCCAGAAGTTTTCCCAATGCATCCGGTCTGGGCAGCGTATCATCGTCCATGATCCATATATATTCATAACCGCATTCTACCGCTTTGCGGATTCCCAGATTGAAACCGCCGGCCCCGCCCAGATTCCGCCGGGAGCTTATGATATGTATTCTAGTGTTTTTTTTCAGAGTTTTCAGGTATTCTGCTGTTCCGTCAGTACTGGCATTATCAACAATCAGCACATCACAGGAAGCTGTCTGGAGAAGCAGACTCTCAACACACTGTTTCAACATTTCTTTCCGATTGCAGGTTACAACAACGGCAACAATCCGATTCATACTTTCCTCCATCATCACAGCAGAATGCTGCTGCGTCAATACTTTAATAAATCAGCATCTCCGAATTATTATATGGTTCCAATGTAAATTTTACTTTCTCTTAATTGTAAAATTCTTACAATCTCCGGATAAAGTCTTCTGACACCTTATACCGTCTGCCTCTGAATAACTGCAGCAAAAAAGCAGCAATATCAGGAATACCTCCCGACTTTGCTGCTTCTCTCGCCCATGTCCAACTGCATCCGGTGCATTACTTCTTTTTACAGCTCTGGCTGCATGTGCTGCAGTTTCCTGTGCATCCGCTTCCGCAGTCGCAGCCGCAGATGCTTTTTCCGTTTTTCTTATTGCTTCTCAGAATTGTGACAGCAATTGCTGCTGCTGCCACGACCGCCACAAGAACAATGATATCTGCAGGATTCATACCGAATATCCTCCTTCGTTCCATTTTCTGTATATATTCCGGCTTTTATTTCTGTATCCGGCTACATCCCGATTCCCATGCAGATCAGCCGTGTGATAAACGCAGCGATCCAGGCAACCGCACACTGCCAGAAGATCACGCCGACAGCCCATCCTGTTCCCAGTTCCCGTTTGATGGCGGCAATTGAAGCCACGCAGGGGGTATATAAAAGAGAAAATACCAGCATCGCTGCTGCGGATACGGTTGAGATGGCTGTGCTGATTCCGCTTCCGAACAGGATTCCCATGGTGGATACTACACTTTCCTTCGCCATAAATCCGCTGATCAGAGAGGTTGCGATCCTCCAGTCACCCAGCCCCAGAGGTGCAAGAACCGGCGCGATCCAGCCGGATACCATGGCCATCAGACTCTGTGAGGAGTCTTCCACCAGATTCAGATGCAGGTCAAAACTCTGCAGGAACCAGACGATGATCGTTGCGATCAGAATGACGCTGAAAGCTTTACTCAGGAAATCCTTGGCTTTTTCCCACAGAAGCTGCGCCACATTTTTCGCACCGGGCATGCGGTAATTGGGAAGTTCCATAACGAAAGGAACTGCTTCCCCTTTGAACAGCGTATGCTTGAACAGAAGTGCCACCAGAATTCCCACAAGAATGCCCAGTACATAAATTCCTGTCATGATCAATCCTCCCTTTCCCGGGAAAAATGCACTGACAAAAAACGCGTAGATCGGCAGTTTTGCAGTACAGCTCATGAAAGGTGTCAGGAAAATCGTCATCTGACGGTCACGTTTGCTTGGCAGCGTTCTGGTCGCCATAACAGCGGGAACAGTACAGCCAAAACCGATCAGCATGGGAACGATGCTGCGTCCCGAAAGACCGATCTTCCTCAGCAGCTTATCCATGAAAAAAGCGACTCTGGCCACATATCCGCTGTCTTCCATGATGGAAAGGAAGAAAAACAGAGTAACAACGATGGGCAGGAAACTGAGAACGCTTCCTACACCACCGAAAATGCCGTCGATAACCAGTCCGTGAAGAGCATGATTGACATGGGCTGTGGTCATCCACTGATCCACCACTTCGGTCAGTGCGTCAATGCCGTTTTCCAAAAGCCCCTGAAGAAAAGCACCGATAACATTAAAGGTCAGGAAAAATACGGCCCCCATAATGGCAACAAAGCAGGGAATGGCAGTCCATTTTCCCGTAAGAATCCTGTCCATTTTCTCGGAACGGATCCGCTCCCTGCTTTCCTTCGGTTTCTTTACGGTACGCTCACAGACATATTCAATAAAATCAAACCGCATATCGGCAATGGCAGCGCTGCGGTCCATACCGCCCTCTTTCTCCATCTGCAGTACAACATGTTCGATCATATCCATTTCATTCTGATCCAGCTGAAGCTGCTCCAGAATCAGGGAGTCACCTTCAATGATCTTTGTAGCGGAAAACCGGAGAGGAAGACCTGCCCGTTCCGTATGATCCTCTATGATGGATTCCACCGCATGGATGGCACGGTGAATAGCGCCGCCGTGGTCATCCTTGCTGCAGAAATCCTGTTTCCTGGGCCGTTCCTGATATCTGGCAATATGTACCGCATGTTCGATCAGTTCCCGGACACCTTCATTTTTTGCAGCCGAAATAGGAATGACAGGAACACCCATCAGAGCTTCCATGCCGTTGATATCAATGGCGCCGTTATTGTTCATCACTTCATCCATCATATTAAGTGCAATTACCATGGGAACATTCATTTCCAGAAGCTGCATGGTCAGATACAGATTCCGCTCAATATTGGTGGCATCAACAATGTTGATGATAGCTTTCGGCTTGTCACCCAGCACAAAATTTCTGGAAACGATCTCCTCACTGGTATAGGGAGACATAGAATAAATGCCGGGCAGGTCCGTTACTCTGGTGTTGGGACGTCCTTTAATTGGGCCGTCCTTCCGGTCTACCGTCACACCCGGGAAATTGCCTACATGCTGGTTGGCACCTGTCAGCTGGTTGAACAGCGTCGTTTTCCCGCAGTTCTGATTTCCCACAAGGGCATACGTCAGAAGCTCTCCCTCAGGCAGCGGATCACCATCGTCTTTAGCATGATATTTGCCGTCTTCACCCAGACCGGGGTGCTCGGAAGGGTAAATCCTGTCAATACGTCTGTGCTTATTTTTTCGTTCTTCGATGGGCTGAATATCAATCTGATCAGCATCAGCCAGACGAAGCGTCAGCTCATAACCGTGAATCTGCAGTTCCATGGGATCTCCCATGGGTGCAAACTTTACAACGGTAACCTCTGCTCCCGGAATTACACCCATATCCAGGAAATGCTGCCGGAGAGCTCCTTCTCCCCCTACTTTCGTAATGACAGCACTTTCACCGATTTTCAAGTTTTTGAGCGTCATTTCAAGTACCTCCATTTTCCATGTATCTGATAAACTTTCTCAATAAGTTAATCTTTGCTAACCAAAGTTATATCACGCTAACCCATATTCGTCAAGACTGAATCGACCTCTCTGAAAAAAAATTTATATTTTTTCTTCCGGTTCTGAATACATCTTTCTGCCGGTTTCGTTATAATAGGTGACAGACATGAAAATGAGTCGAAAGGAGGCGGATGAAATCAACGATGAAGAATATTTTTCATATCTGGTAAAACAGTATGAAAAGCTGGTTTACAGTATCTGTTACAAGACCACCGGCAATCAGTTTGATGCACAGGATCTGACACAGGATACATTCCTATCCGCCTACAAAAATCTGGACCGCTTCGACCGTGCCCACGAACGGGCATGGCTCTGCCGGATCGCCAGCAACAAAGCGCTGGATTATCTGAAAAGCAGTCAGCGGAAAATCGTCTGTGAGGAGGATTCCTTTTTTATGGATGTAAAGGATACACAGGCCGGACCGGAGGAAACCCTTCTGCAGCAGGAATCCGGGCAGTACGTGATGCATGTCTGTCAGGAACTGAAAAGTCCCTATAAAGAAATCGCACTGGAGCATTTCTATAAGGAAAAAACTGCCGCCCAGATTGCCGCAGAGCAGGGAAAGAATCTGAAAACAGTTCAGACACAGATCTACCGGGCCAAAGCCATGATCAGAAAAAAACTGCAGAAAAAGGCACCGGGCCATAACCGTGAAAAGAAAGGAGGTATCGGCTCATGACGGATAAAATCAAAGAGAACAAAACAATTCAGTGCAGAAGACATCTGACACAGGAAGATTTCATCAGATGGGATTCCGGTCTGATGACCCCTGATGAAATGGAAACATTTCTCTCCCATACGGCTTCCTGCAGTACCTGCGCTGACAACTGGATGGCATGGATGGAAAGTCCTGAATCGGAAACGCTGCCCGAACCGCCCGCCTATCTGGCAGAAGAAATCATCGGACGCAGCAGACAGCCCGATCTGATGATCGCCCGCAGACTGAATCGTACCTCCAGGCAGCTCCGTCTTCTGACCTACAGCCTGAAGGTGGGAACCGCTGTCGTACTCTCCATCATGATGCTGTTTTCCATCAACCTGACCAGTATGAAAATGGCCTCCGGGTTGGAAAACAGACAACCTCAGCACCGCACGCAGCAATACAATACCGCGGAATACAATGTCACGGGCTATATGCGCAAAGGAACGCAGAATATCGTGAAATCTCTGGATTCCTTTACCCGGTCGATTTTAAATTTTGAATTCAGCTTCAATCAGGAAGATAATCAATTACAGAACAACAGCCCTGAGAAATGAATATTTACAGAGTCATCACTTAAAAAGATTACAGGAGGATCATTCATAATGACACATAAAAAAAATGGATTTTTAACGTTTATCTGCTCGCTTTTTCCCGGCGCCGGGGAAATGTATCTCGGTTTTATGAAACAGGGAGTGAGCCTTATGGCACTATTTCTGGGGATCTGCGCCCTCTGCGCCTTTTTCCGGTTCGATGCCGGTCTCTTTATTCTGCCCATCGTCTGGTGCTACAGCTTTTTCCATGTACACAACCTGAAAAGTCTGACCGAGGAAGAATTCAGACAGGTAGAGGACGATTATCTTGTCCATCTGCCGGAAGACACAGAGCTGTATCTTTCCCGGAAAAAGCAGCTGATTCTGGCCTGGGCATGCATTATCATCGGTGTTTATGCACTTATGCGCATCATACTCGATATACTTGTCTGGATCATTCCGTCATGGATTTATGACATCATTGATAACTGTTCCTGGCTCCTGCCGCAGATTATCCTCTCCCTTCTGCTCATCCTGCTGGGCATCCACCTGATCCGCGGAAAAAAGGCACAGCTGGACTCGGAAAAAAGCGATGACGAACTGTTTGCGGAAATTGCATTTGAAGAGAACGATAAGGGCAATGATCATTAAAAAGGAGGCGATACAGATGCATGTAAGAAGAGTCGGCAGCATAACCTGCGGTGTTTCACTGATTATTTACGGAATATTGTTTCTGATATCAACTTTTTACCAGCCATTTGACTACAGTTTTGTCCTGCGCTTCTGGCCCATCGTCCTGATCGGCATGGGTATGGAGATGCTGGCTGCGGTTCATCAGTATCGTCAGGATGAAAACTGCGCTCTGAAATACGACAAAGGCGCCGTTTTCATCCTGATTCTCCTGATGCTTTTTGCCTGCGGCATGGGAATCGCAGACTACTGCCTCAGATATATGGAGATGCATACCGCATGGTATTAGTTTTAAAACTCTTCCAGAGGGCAGAACACAACGCCCTCCTGTCCTGCGATGCCCGCATACAGAACAGAATCATATCTGGATTTTTCCAGATAATGCTTTACGACAAACCGTGCTGTCCAGGGCATCTCCATCTTCAGAAGCTCCGGATAGGCCACCCACTGCGGGTTGCCCTCCGGGCTTTTCAATATCACTTCTGTTCCCGGTTTCAGATCGGCAAAAAAGTAATAATTCTGGCGGATTTCCCCATTTTTCAGCCTCAACGTCACGTAACGCAGCTTCAGATTCCGCAGGTCATCTCCGGTCAGGCCGATCTCTTCTTTCAGCTCCCGTAAAGCCGCATCCTGTGCCCGATTCAGTTCCTTCGGCTCAAAATGCCCCCCGATTCCGCACCAGGAAGGTGCCACCACCCGCGAACCGATCCGGTACAGCAGAAGCATCTGCTTCTCTCCATCCGATTCCCGGGTGATGTAAACGCTGGTCATATTCCTTAATTTTCCTTCCATTGGATCCCCTCTCACAATAAAGCAAGGAAAACGCAGCCGAATCTCTTAATCAAGATACAGCTGCGTTTCTGCCCCTGCCAAGGTAAATGTATTATAGCACAGATTATGAAAAATTGCTATTGCCTTTAAAATTGCATTTTCCCGGCTGAAGTCCGAACAGCAATTCCTCTACTTAATCGCTTTTTCTTTCCATTTGCCTCTTCGATAGAAGAAAAATGTCAGGACTGCGCCCATTGTCCAGGACACGAACAGTGATATGAATACACATTCGCAGCGACCGTGGGGCAGTTCGGGTGTTCTTGTGAGCCAGGAGATTCCATAGGCCAGCGGTACACGGATCACGATGGTGGTGATCATGGATATCCACATGGGTGTCATAGTATCGCCGGCACCGCGCATAACACCGGACAGACTCTGTGTGACTGCCATGGCTATGTAACCCACCGCCAGAATCCGCATCATGCGAATACTCAGATCCACCAGTGCCTCCGTTTCCGTGAAAATACCCATCAGATATTTACCGAAGATCAGAATCAGTACCGTGATGGTGGCTGAAACTCCCATGGCGATACCGGTTCCCTGTTTTGCGCCTTTTACCACCCGGTCATACTCTCCTGCACCCACATTCTGGCCGGCGTAGGTTGTCATGGCTGTTCCAAATGAGAAATTCGGCATCATGGCAAATCCGTCCACACGCATAACGATAACATTGGCTGCAATAAACATTTCCCCAAAGCTGTTGGTCAGAGACTGCACAATGATCATGGCCGATGACAGAATGGCCTGGGTCAGGCCGGAGGGCAGACCCAGACGGACAATTGTCCATGCATGCTTTCGGCTGATTTTCAGATAACGAAGCCTGAAATCGAAAATATCTGTCAGACGGGCCAGCTTTATGAAACACAGAATGGCAGAAATACTCTGTGCAATGGCCGTTGCCAGCGCCACACCGGATACGCCCATTTTGAAAACCGCAACAAACAGCAGATCAAGTCCGATATTCAGCACGGTAGCTACCAGCAGATATACAAGCGCAGAAAAGGAATCACCCAGTCCCCGCAGAATACCGCCCAGGATATTGTAGTAAGCCATCCCCGCAATCCCGACCATCAGTATTGTCAGATATGACGTACACCAGTCAAGAATGCTGTCCGGCGTATTCAGAAATCTCAGCATGGGCCGGATAACAGGCGGTGCACAGACCATCAGAAGCAGCGAGGAAATTGCCGTCAATGTCACGCAGTTTCCAATCGTTTCCGACAGTTCCTCTCTCTGTCTTGCTCCGAAATACTGGGATACCATAATTCCGGCTCCCACGGAGATTCCCACAAACAGTACCAGCAACAGGTTCAGCAGCGGACCTGCGCTCCCTACAGCAGCCAGCGCATTATCTCCCACATAACGCCCCACCACAATACTGTCCACCGTATTGTACAGCTGCTGAGCAATATTGCCGATCAGCATGGGAATCGAGAAAGCCACGATTCCCTTCCACGGTGTGCCCTCTGTCATATCGACAGGAGCAAATAACTCTTTTAACATAGCTTATCCCCCATTTGTATTTTTAATGTTCAGAGACGGACTCTGAATATTTATCTCTTTTTCACCAGACAGCGCTTTCTGAAGAAAGAAATCCCATAGCAGAAAATAAGGTCGTAGTCATCTTCAAATTCCTTATTCGGAAGCTTTAAAGCCCATATTCCATCCGGTAAAGGCTCAGTCAGTTCTGTATCTCTCACTCCGGTCAGATAGCCGGTCAGATAAAGCACACTCCAGAGATCGTCCTCAGAAGAATGCAGATAATCATACGTCAGGCTTTCGTCCACACGCTGTATAATATATCCGCCTGCGAGCAGCGTTTCCAGCTTTTTTGTAATGCTGCTGCCGGCATAATCAATAAAGGAACGAATGATTGCATTATCACTGGTATTTTTCCAGTATCCCGCAGGCTTTGCACCTGGATCTCTCTGGAGATCCCACAGGTAATTCATCACATCCCACGGGCAATACACATCAGAATCACCAAAATGATAGCCCTCATACCATGCTTTTATGCTTTCCGCATGTTCTGCAGCATCCATCTCTCTCAGAATCCGGTCAACATCCTCCTACGTAAAGCCAAAATATTCGTTAAACCCGCAATCTGTAATCGTATCTGAAACAAAATTATTGGTTCCGGTGAAAATACTTTCTATCGCAATCTTCAGGCAGCCGGTAATCACAGCAAAGCGAAGAGAACTGTTATCCTTAAGTGCAGTACTCAGCATGATTTTGATGATGTCAAGCATCTGAGGATAGTAATCATGGCTGCTGGCCCTGGCCAGCGGAACATCATATTCATCCAGCAGAAAAATAACCGGCTTCCGATAGTAAATATGCATCATCCGCATCAATGTATCCAGCGAGCGGCTGACCTGCGTTTTATCCGCCTGCCCGGCCTTCAGATCAAGAAAAATCTTCTTATCGTCAGAATCAATGTCAGCACAATCAAGCAGATAAACGTAATTCTTATATAGATTTGAAATCTGCGCAAGAAGCTGACCATAAGCATCCTGAAAAGTCAATCCGTCAATATCCTTTAAGGAAAAGAAAATGGTCGGCCACTGATTCATCCATTCCCTGCACAAATCCACTCTGTCTGCAATCTCCAGCCCCTCAAACAAAGCTGTACTGTCTTTTCTGATATCAAAAAAATCCGACAGCATACTCATTCCCAGAGTTTTTCCAAAACGCCGGGGCCGGGTGATCAGCGTAACTTTTGCTGCAGACGTTTGCAGCAGTTCACTGATAAAAGAAGATTTGTCCACATAATAGTACCCATTCTGACGTATCTCGGAGAAATCCGAAATACCGACAGGAATATTTAATTTCGTCATACCGGTCACCCCTCTTTTCCTTCTCTGAAATCAAACTGTTTTGTCTGTATATAATCTACCATATATATGGCGCTTTGAACATCCCCAAAAGAGGCTGGCTCTGAACAATAACGCTAACACACTCAGAATTCTCTATTCAAAGCCTGACAGATTCAGGCATTTTCCGGTGTTTCCTGTGTGTCCTCCTTCGGCAGCTTCCTGAAAAATGCTGCTGCGAAGAACACGGAGGTGAACCCGGAGAGAACAAATGCCAGCGGCTGTGCTTCCTGAATCCCCGCCAGTCCCCTGTATTTTGCCAGAATCAGCAGCGCCGGTATGAAATAAATACCGCTGCGGAAAGAAGAAAGCAAAGAGGCGCTGAATTTCTGGCCCGTACTCTGCAGCTGCATTTCCGTGACCATGCTGATGGGAAGAATCAACAGAGCAATGCACTGCAGGCGCAGCGCCCGGGTGCCAATCTCGATAACCTGCGCATCATCACGGAAAATCTGAATCAGATTATCGGAAAACAGCAGAACACCGGCTGTCATCACAAACAGCATGGTTTCAGAAAGAGCCAGCGTAAAAGCATACGCCCGGCGCACCCGGCTGTATTTTCCCGCACCGTAATTGAAGCCGCTGACCGGCTGAAATCCCTGCCCGATTCCGATTGCAATTGAAAATACAAACATGATAATCCTGGATACAATACTCATTGCCGCCACAGCCGCATCGCCGTACACAGCCGCCTGACTGTTTAAAAGCACCGTAGTCAGACTGGTCAGCCCCTGCCGCAGCATGCTGGGAAGGCCCGTGGCGATGATATCAAACAGCATATCCCCCTGCAGAGATACCTTTCTGATGGAAAATCTGCATTCCGTTTTCCCCCGCAGAAACATACTCAGCAGAATACAAAAGCTGACCGTCTGGGATAATGCTGTGGAAAGCCCCGCACCCAGAATTCCCATATGGAATCCGAACATAAATACCGCATCACCGCAGATATTCAGAAATCCTCCTGTCAGAAGACCGATCATCCCCAGAATTGCCTTGCCCTCGTAACGGAGAATATTATTCATAACAAAGCTGGAGACCATAAACGGCGCCGCAATCAATATACAGCTAATGTACGTTTTTGCATATGGCGCAATCGTCTCCGTACTGCCCAGCAGCATCACCAGCGGATCCAGCCAGATCAGACTGAGCATCCCGATAACCGCCCCGGAAAAAAGAGCCAGAAAAAAGCCTGTGGATGCCAGCACACTGGCCGTTTCTCCGTCCTTCATCCCCAGCTTTCTGGAAATAATACTGCCCGCGCCCTGACCGAACATAAATCCCACCGCCTGCAGAATGGACATGAAACCAAATACGATCCCCACCGCACCGCTGGCACTGTTGCCGAGAGTCCCCACAAAAGCCGTATCCACCATATTGTAGATATTCGTCACCAGCATACTGATAATCGTGGGCACTGCCAGCCTGACAATCAGCTGGGGAATCGGTGTCATGGTCATCTTCTCATACTGCGTAACCGACTTTTTATCACCTGCTGCACGTTTCATTTTACCGCCTTCTTTCCTTCCTGTCATTGCAATTCCACATTTTATCCGATGGATTTACATATTAGATTCTTTTTTACATGATATTCTTTTTTACATCACATTCTTTTTTACATCACATTCTTTTAGTATATCACATTTCCCATGCAGTTGTATCTCCCGGATTCCATTTTTTACTGCAGTATTTCCCCGGTATGGTGTATCCCCCGGTTGCACAGAACAGAAAAATAGTCTATGATAAGTAAAAGATTCCATCGTTTTGCATAAAACATGACAGCCGTCCGACAGATTCAGAACGGCCGCAGATTCATTTGGGGGAGATAAATTATGAGTATTAATTTTCACGCTTATCAGTGCAGAGATTATCTGCTTTCCGATTACGAAGAGATTGAAAAACAGTGGCAGAGCGCATTTTCAGCTTACAATCCGGAGCGGGTGATGCGGATTCTGAATCTGGAGAGAGATGAACAATATCTCTATGTCAGGTATTTCGAGACGCTGTACCGTTTGTGTCTGGCGGATGGAGTGCTGGAAAAAGAGAGTTCTCCGGATAAAATTTCATTCGGTGCCGTTGCAGCTGAGGAAGCCTCCTGCCGAAAAAACACAGCAAAAAAGCCGTCCACCCATCGTCCTTCCAGTTCCTATCTGAACCCGGATGGACAAAACGCGGATCGGCTGTATCTCCGTGAGGAGGATATTCTGCCGAAGTCGGACTATGGCTGGACCGGCCGGCTTTATTTTAATGAAGCGATGGCAGTTTACCATCTGCTCCGCTATGTAAAAGATGAGCCCGCTCTGAGCGGCAGCTGGCTTCCCAATGATCAGCTGGATACCCGTGCGGGTGGAAACAGCCGGCAGAAGGACATGCTTCTGGAAACCTTTTCCGGTGAATTTGCAGGGAAAACCGACCTTCTGGAGGCTGTCTGCCGGAAAGCCGGCGGGACGCCTGTTGAAACAAAAGCGGATCTTTCCTATCAGTTTTACCCGTTTCCGCAGATTCCCATACAGCTGCTTTTCTGGGATGAAGATGAGGATTTCCCCGCTCAGACCCAGATCATGGTGGATAAACAGGTGACCGATTACGTTCACCCGGACACCACCGGCTGCATGGCCGCCGATTTAATGAAGCTTCTGAAAAGCTTTCTTTAAGCAGATCACAGCATAGTTTTCCAGAATCCTGTTGACATATATGTCTATAGATGATAGACTCGTGTTGTCTATAGTATATAGACGCATTGAAAATCATTAAAAATATTATAACTATAGCCAGTCTTATCTGGCTGTAATTTTACAACAGGAAGTATATTTTATTATGGAAGATTATACTTTAGGTGCCATTGAAAGCCGATTTGCCGATATCGTCTGGGAACACGCTCCCCTTTCCACCGGTGAACTGATCCGTCTCTGCGAACAGGAGTTGGGATGGAAGCGCACCACCACCTATACAGTTTTAAAAAAGTTCAGCAAACGCGGTATATTTGACAATCAGAACGGTACAGTCATTGTCAGAATCACAAAAGAAGAGTTCTACGCCAGACAAAGTGAATGCTATGTGGAACATTCCTTCCATGGTTCGCTGCCGGGTTTTGTCGCTGCATTTACATCCCGCAGAAAGCTCAGTGCAAAAGAAATTGAAGAACTCCAGCAGATTATCGATCAGAATAAATAACCGAAAGGGGGATCTTCATGACAGCTTTCCTTTCTCTGCTGCTGAGCATGAGTTATCAAGCCGGATCCGCATCAGCCGTGCAGCCAAGCATCCGAAGCTCATTCTCATCCCTGCAGGTACCAGGGGATTTGACAGCCACACAGCCTGTTCCCGGCACATCGTTTGCGGCTGGCGATGTTACAGCTGCTGCAAAAACAGCTGCTGCTCCTCTGCCCGGAGGTGGTTTTCCCTCCCTTTCGCCTTTGATGATTGTGGAAATCATCTGGCTGACAGGGATTCTGGCTCTGTGCCTCTACAGCATCCTGACCGGTTTCCGCCTGAAACTCAGACTGGCCTGCAGTATAAAGCTTCAGGAGCATATTTATCTGGCAGACCACATCGATACGCCCTTTATACTGGGCATTATCCATCCCTGTATCTATCTGCCTTCCAATATACAAAATCATCAGATGAAATATGCCATCGCCCACGAACAGATACACATACGGCGAAAGGATCATCTGATTAAGAGTCTTGCTTTTGCCATCACCTGTCTTCACTGGTTCAATCCTCTGGTGTGGATCGCATTTACTTTCATGAACCGGGATATGGAAATGTCCTGCGACGAAGCGGTTCTGAAAAATATGGAGGAAGGCTGCAGGCAGGAATATGCCGCTGCTCTGCTGGAAATGACCGCCGGCAGAACAATGTTAACCGGCATCTGGCTGGCCTTCGGAAAAGGCCGTACAAAAGAAAGGATCGTGAACATTATGAAATATAAAAAACCCCTGACTTTCGTGATCGTACTGGCCATGATTGCCATGATTGCTCTGACGGCAGGCCTCCTGAGCAACCCGAAATCAGACAATACATCCGGGAGCAAAAATTTGCAGAGTCAGGAAGCAGACAACCAGGAAACGAACCATCAAAAACTCCAGAATCAGGAAACAGAAAACCAGAACGGACAGAATCAGGAAACAGAAAATCAGGCAGACAGCCTTCTTTATTCCGGCCGGTATGGCATGGAAGTAAAGGAAAGCAGCCTGAACCCAATCGGAGCAGAAATTCTGATTCATAACAATTCAGATGAAGTAATCGAATACGGAGATGATTTCCATCTCTGCCAGCTTCATGAAGAAAGCAATGTCTGGCTGGATACTCCCTATGTAATTGAAAACTGGGCTTTTCACCAGATTGCCTATGCGATCGAACCGGGGCAGACTGCTGAAGTGAAAATTGACTGGGAATGGATCTATGGACAGCTTCCGGCAGGTACCTATCTGCTCACCAAAACAATCAATATACCGGATCAGGATGGAACCTGGGATTCCATCGAACTGGGCGTTCATTTCACTCTGAAATAACTGACTCCCGGCAAATACCGTATCAAGGCGTCAAATGAATTTGACGCCTTGATTCAGTAACACTGCATCAATAACACTGCAATTATATTTATGACAGCGGAATACTGATCCGGTACAGCAGCTGGTTACTTTCCAGTGTGGCACCGCCGTCCTCAAACCAGCTGTACCGGATTTCTTCTTTATCGTCTGCCCAGATTTCGGGACAGTCGTTGTACTCCCAGTCAACGGGTACTTTGTGACAGTCCTGACGGGAAGCACTCTTCATGATTTCGCGCAGTTCTGCCATCTCCTGACCGTTCAGAATTCCCGGTTTTACGGATATGAAAAGGGAAGTTCCGCTCTGTGCGATCACGTCAGCCCACTGACGGTTCAGCTTCCAGGGGATATTGCCGGCAATGCCCACGCAGTCCGCATCGATATCAAAAAAGATGCCGTTCTGAGGCAGACGGAATGCCAGCGAATTGATGCCCATTCTTCTGGTGCGCTCCCATGTAATGCCGCTGGTATCATCGCCGGTGCGGTTCATATGCATCAGTCCCGCACCCAGATGGCCGATGGTATTGCAGCCCAGAATCAGAGTATGATACGGTTCTGCTGCCTCATAAATGGCCTGATACAGCAGCTTTACAACCTCCGCGCTGGTTTTGCTGCGGTCATAGAAATGCCATCCGTCAACCGTAACCAGAGGATTCATCTCCATGCCCCATTTTCCAAACAGATCATAGGTGGAAAAATCGTGCTTGATCAGCGTGTATCCCCAGTCGCAGATCCGCTTTACATCCTGCCTGATATACTCCAGCGCACCAGGATGACTGGGATCCAGGCAGCCGTTCATCGGCAGACGCCATTCGTCCGGAATCGCCTCATCTTCATTCTGAAGCAGTCTCACCCAGATACCGGGACGAACTCCCTTTGCGATCAGCTTATCAGCGAGCCCCTTCATATCAGGAAATTTACTGTTGCCGCATCTCCAGGGACCGCCGTTGTATTCATTCAGTCTGTGGTGCTCCTGCCAGCAGTCATCGATCACCATGAACGGCGGGTTGTCCACACCCTCTGTCAGCTTCAGCACGTAATCCGTATCGCTTAAAATCTCTTCTTCCGAACTGTCTCCGTACGCATAATACCAGTTGTTGCTTCCGTATACAGGGAAATCCGGCAGAATCGGGTCGGTGCACATCATGCGGCAGAATTCCCGGGCAGCTGTGAAAGAATCGCTCCCTTCCATCTCTATGGAAACCAGTTCTGCCATCTTCAATGTACGTCCGTTCAGCCAAACACCTTCCCCGCCGCTGCGTACATCCATGACCAGGGTAATGCCTCTGGAATCCACCTGCCAGTAGCACATGGAAGACGGTCTCACCTTCACACCGTATCCCCACTGTCTGTCTCCGGCGGACATCAGAAAATACCAGGGCATAAACCGGCTCCCGCACATGCCGCGCCACTCCAGATCACCGTAGCCCCGCTCCCAGGCATCACCCAGAATCCGTACCTGTTTCGGCATTTCTCTGTTCCACCTGATTTTCACCCATTCCACTGCACTTGTATCTGCAGTCAGGAACATATCCTCATGTCCGCAATCATCCTTCATCTCAATGCGGATATCCCCAAAACAAGCCGATGTGTTCTTTCCTCCTGCCGACAGCTTTTCACTGTCCGTTTTTACTGTTACATAATCAAATGCGCCGAATGCCAATGCTTTTTTCCGGTTATCCATCATGCTTTCCTCCTCTGATTGAAGTTCCATATATCTCGGTACTGACATCCATCCGTATCCGGATGTTCTTTACCTGTTATCTGAAGTATACCTGTTTTCCGGGATTTATTCTATGGCTGAACGTTGAGGAAACATTGCATAATGTCTACTGATCCGCGAAATGGCCGGTTCTAATGCAGCATCAGTTCCCCTGCAATTCTTTCCATAACATCCATCATCTCAAGATTCTCCGTATATTTGCGCGGGATGTTATCATAACCGAGATATGCACCGAGAATATTACCTGCAATTGCCCCAGTTGAATCACTGTCTCCCTTATGATTCACCGATGCAACCAGCGCTGCATCAAAATCATCCTCATACTTCAGCGCACAGTAGACAGCAATTGCCAGTGCCTCCTTGGCAACCCAGCCTTCGCCAAGCTGATGAATCGCTTCCAGATCCGGAACATCACTTTGGGCAAGTGCCGCCGCTTTCTTCATCAGCATTGTAAAATACGCATTGTCAGACTCTGCCTCAGGATATAATCCAGGCACCTTTTCAATCATATCTGTCACAGCATCGCTAAGTAAAACGGGCGGTTCATGGCTGACAAGCTGTACAATATGCACCAGCCCTGCCGCAGGAATATATCCCAGAGGATGCCCGTGCGTAATCGCTGCAGCCCCCGCTCCCATACAATCAATATCTTCGATTGAAAGAACATCTGTATCATAAAAAAGTCCGATCGGTGCCACACGCATTACGCCCCCGCAGGCTTTAATGATGTTAATCCCAGCGCTATTTAATTGTAACGCTCTTTGCACTACTCCAGCCGGAATAGTATTTCTTGCCCGAGACCGTTTTATATGTACGAATACGAACATAATAAGTCTTTCTCTTAGTCAGACCCGTAATTGTTTTACTGGTAGCAGAATTGCTTGTGACCTTTACTGTTTTATTGCCTTTATCAAAATTCCTGCTGGTTGAATACTGTATTTCAAAACCGGTACCTACAGTATTTTTCTTCCACTTTACCATCATTTTCAAACCAGTAACACTGGAAACGCTGGTAATACTGGTTTTTGTAGGATTGACAGTAACAGTGATAGTCCTGGCTGCTGCTTTATAAATTCCTGCTGCAGCAACTTTTATGGTAATCGAAGCTTTTCCTATGAACTTTCTCTTAATTGTAACTTTACCTGTACTGCTTACTGTCACTTTGGAATTGTTGCTGCTGTAAGTAATCTTTCCGCTGCCCTTCCTTGCTGCACCAATATTGAAACTCTGCGCTTTATCAGAGAAGGTCTTTGTAACATTGGAAGCTGTAATGGTATTATCAACCCGATTAACTGTCACAATAATTGTTTTCGTAGCAGTTTTATAATTGCTGCTGCCTGCCTTGATAACAATAGCAGCCTTTCCATAGTAATTGGCTGCAATTGTTACTTTGCCTACACTGTTGACTGTAATATTTTTATTATCAGATTTATAACTCACGATCTTACTCTTTGCCTTTGCCCCAATGGAAAAAGTCCGGGATTTTGTGCTGGCATTCTTTGTGAAACCGGATGCTGTGATACTGTTGGAAGCCTTGCTGATGGTAAAAGTTTTTTTCACAGTTCCTGTGTAGTCACCAATCCCTTTAATTATTACCGTTGCAGTACCGGCATTGATATTGTCAACATAGGTGACGGAATAACCTGATGAATCAACCACATCTCCGTTTTCATCCTGAATTTTCACTTCCGGCTTTTTCTCAGTCCCATCATAAGTATATGAGGTTCTGGATAATTCCAGTGCAGCCAGGCGCGGAATTACAATATGGTTCTTTGAAGCATCACATCTTTTACAATGTATGGATTTCAGCCCTGATTCATCAAAGTCTGCTTTCCGGTCAACCGTATAAACGGAATCCCAACCATGAGAAAGAGCAGGTATTCTTTTCTGTTTGGCAAAAACTTCTCCGCATACAGAACAGTATCTGCCTTCTGTTATCCCATCTGATGTGCATGTTGCTTTAATGGCTTTTTCAATTATCTCCTTATGGCTGCAGTTAACTGTGCATGTACGCATTTCACTGTATACACTGCCTCCCTGAACATCAACTGCCAGAATCTGAATGTCATATTGAGATACATCTATTTCTGCTTCTATCGAACCACTCCATACACCATCATTTAGTGCAAGTGCTTTTTCCAGCTGATAACTGTGTCCATTTTTTTCTGTTGCAGTCACCTTTGCTGTAACAGACTCAATTTCATTATCAGCATCGACATCGGTAAGAGTTTTTGCCGAAACACTGATACTGACAGCCTTATCATTTACCAGATCGATCGAATCAGGGATTACGATATCACTGATTTCAGGAGCATTCGTTACAATAAAGGAAAACTTCGCATCCGTATTCGTATTACCGGATGAATCTGTTACCCTAAAAGAAACTGTATGTACACCGGCTTCCAGTTCATCCGTAACTCTGTAAATAAACTGTCCGGTGTGTTTATTATAATAATCAATAAAATCAGATTCATTAACAACCACTTTTCCGTCGACAACAACATTAATATTCCTGATGTCAGAAATATCCTTAATCATTGCTGTAATTACAGGAGTTGAAGAGGAATCTGATACTGCAAACTCCGTTACTTCCGGCGCAGCTCCGTCGAAAACAAGTACATACTCCCCGCTCTGGTTGATCACAGCAGTTACCTTTTTATTTTCAGTATCTACTTCACCTCCTGTATAGCAGAGAACATCATGCTCTTCATCGTAACGATAAATTGCAAGATTCCCGACGTTATCGGGAGACATATTCGCTGCTTTCAGTTCCTCATCTGTATATTCCAGACTAAGCGTCAGAGGATTATCAGAAAGATCCTGGATTTCTCTGCCGTCAGCATCCTCCACATATACAAGATATGCCTCCCCCACTGTATTCGCTGCTACATATTCTGTAACATTTTCAGCTTCTGATGCAAGTGCTGTCAAAACTGAAATACTCTGAATTTCTGAATTTTTCGAAATTGCAGATTTTTTCCCTGAAATAATTACATTCCAGTCAAATGCAGATGAAATACTACCTGCAATCGAGGCAGCTTTATTTTTAATGGTATCTTTGACAGTGCCGACTATACTGACAAAATTATCAGCAATACATTCTCCTATACCGAGAAGGGCATAATTAAAAATATCATTGCATTCAGTCTGTTTTCCCTGCTGCACAATCGTGCTGATCACACTTGATGAGTCTGATGCTGTCTTTGAATCTCCTAAAACAGAGTATCCATTTCCAACTTCAGTCTCACCGCAGCGGCTCATGGACAGTTTAATTCCAAAACTAAATAAGTCTCTTGTCATATCGCTGTCACCGACAGATTCCTTTACTGTTATGGAAGGATTCCACGAGATGCTGTCAATAGTCTTCATTGTATCAGTAAACGGTACTTCATCATTAACTTTTTCAAAAGACGCAACGACTCCGCTAAGTTTATCCTGCGAAACAGGACCATAAACTCCCATTCCAAGATATTTTAGAACCGGATTGTCCCCATACAATTCCTGCACCATATCTCCGGATGCTTTATAATTGCGGTATTGATATGTCATATCCGACAAAACATTCTGATATCCGCTATCATATCGGCAGGTCTTTAATGATACAGAATCTTTATTTGCAGATACACTCATATCATTCATTTTTTTCCATGCGCCTATGCCGGATATTCCAAGCATATCTCCAACAAATAATCCTGATACCATCCTGTAACATAATTATAAGTTCTTGCACAGGAACCTGCACCCAATTGTAAAGGAGAAAAAAGATTAACGTCTATGCCTGGATTTGATGTTTTCGATGTAATCGTTCCCTTAACGGCGCTTCCTCCTGCCTTGGTCACAATCTCGACCCCGCTCTCCGATTCCTCAAAAAAATCTGTAAACATATCATTAATTCCTATTGCCATAAAAGCCTCTCTTAAAAGCACATTATTGGCCATGGACTCATTAAAAATAATACACAGATATGAAGCAAGAACTTCTCTGTCCTCTTTATCGAGAGGATCAAAATCTTCAATTGTGGTAGAATATGTTTCATACAGTGAATATGCAGTTTCTCCGGATATATTCCCTATTCCTATAGAAAAATTGTCAAGTTTTGCTGCTTTTGTTTTAAATTTACCTGAAGCTGATATCGGAAGTTTAACTGACAGAGTGAGATCCTCTGTATAATCTGACCTGTGTGCCAGGGAAATCGTTCCTGTTCCGCCGGCAGATACCGTAATTTCCCCACTTTTTGTCAGGTCCTTTGATAAGCTCGACGTAAGACCGAATGTCCACGTTTCTGTATACTCAATATTGTTCACCGAGACATTAAGCGTAAATGTGTCATGAAGAGTATCCGGTTTATCACCATTTACAGAAGTTATATTTATTACATATTTATACTTGTTGGAAGAACCGCTTTCATATGTAAAGCAGTCCGGAGGCCCAAACCCGTATCCCCCATCTTCATCTGTTTCTCTGTCATTATATTCATAAATATTGCCGGTTCCGTCACCGGCAGATTGTGTAATAGTAAACGAAAACTTTGTATTTTTTAAAGGCTTGCCGGATGAAGAACATAAATAAAAATAAGCCTGTGCGTATCCGCAGTAATTAATTGTTACCGATCTTTCTGTTGTATTATACTCTTTTTTAAGTATCTTTTCAGACACATCTTTATTCACAATCGTTTTCGCTTTTGAAATATTCAGGTTCATGCAGGGGCGGACACCTCGTGACCAGTTTGCCGGATATGACCCGTTAAATGAAGAACCGTCTGCAGTCACCCATTTAGGAAAAGTCCAGACATGGTAATATGTCCCTGAACAACGAGTAAACCATCCTATATTTTCCGTTTCTTCATAGTTTGATGCTGTTTTCAGTACATCAGGAAATCCTGAGACATCCTCGCATGAAGGCAGAAACAGCTTATCCGACGTAGTCACTCTCACATTATGAGATGCGCAGACATCTGAGCATGACTGCAATTCTGTTTCATATAAACATTCCTGCTCAGCTTCCGTGAATATTTCCGACAGCAGATCACTGTTCATCCATTTTCTTATATCCGCAGTATCCCATACACCAGACATATCATTAATCGTACCGAAAGAACGGCTGGTTAAGCATTTTTCTGACATCACATATGCTCTGGAATCATCACCCGAAAGAACCAGCCATGTTATAGGCTCGCACGAATACCATTTACCGCTGCTGTCGTGATAATAGCGATTTCCCTCATAGTAAATGATGAAAGCCTCTGCAGCTGAATACGGATAATTCAGATTATTCAATGTTTCAAGAAAAACACTGTCTTCGATCCGGGTTGCAGGCCAGCTGCCAAACTGTATTTTTTCATATACAGAAGCTGACATATTTTCTGAATCGGTACCGGATTCGGAAACGGGTTCTTCGGCAGCTGCCTCCTCTGCTGCCCCGAAAATTTCCGGCACAGCATTTTGCAGACCGGCAGCCAATGCAGAATCAGACAGCAGGCTCAGACTCATTAATATGGCTGTCATTAATGCTGTCAAACGTTTTAGTTTCCTTTTCATTGTAACTCCCTCCCATCTGCCGGGCCATAATGAATTATTTTCTATGGCTCAGACGTATTTTTTCATGTACTTTCTCCATTATAAACGATTTACAATTCTGCTGCAAATCCAAAGCTGCTTAATAATCGCCTTCATACGCCCAGGCAATTTCCATATATGCAAAGAAACAGTAACGCCCATATTCACAGATATCTGACGGATCGACATAATCAGGATAATCGGTAATAACTCCGTTATTATCAATATAGCGAATACAATTCTCACTGTTGCTCGTACGGTCCGGATCATATGATAAATAGAAACGATAATAATCACCATTTTCAGTCGTGACAGATACAAAACATGCTTGTTCCTGTCCATCAACTACATCGTAAAAATAGCTGGCTTTTGCTTTTTGCGTCTTCTCATCCATATCATAGTAGGCATGCGGATCTACAGTAATCATGCGAATGTATCTGTCCTGATCGATATATCTGGTCGTTCCGCCTCCTCCATCCTGTATTTCCATCTGTTCCAGTTCAGAATCAATTGTATTACAGATTTTCCGGATTTTTTTTATTTCTGTTTCTACAGAAGAAGTTCTGTGTGTCTCTGACTGTACCTCTGCTTCTGTCTCTGCAGCTTTCTTTTCGGTAAAAGAAATATACTCCAGATTTTCGGTGGATTTACTCTCATATTCGGAAAATTCATCAGCTGTTACTTCTTCCTCTCCGATAGTAAATTCCCAGGTTAAATTTCCATCTGCATCTGCGCCGGTATTTGTACTAAAACAATACTGAACTGAAAGTGCCAGATCTGCCTTTAATCTGTAAACAGCAAAACCGGAAGTGCCTAATCCTCCTGCTTCAGCATAAATCTGATGATTTACAGAATCAAACTGCATTGGAATCTCATACTTCGACCATATCGGATCAACATAATGTACGGACTGATCCTTCCATACATACAAATCAGCAGTATCTGCACCATTTTTAACATCTGGCAGTGATGAACTAAGTTCCTTTGCCGCCAGCAGCTCCGGAACAGAATCACCGTTAATATCCAGGACAGCATAATACCTGTATTCTGATTTTGACTGAATATAATCCACCATCTTTTCAGAAACATCTTCTGGCTGAACATTCTGCTGCTCTGTAGTTACCGATTCAGATACGGTTTCCGGTTCAGATACAGTTACCGATTCAGATACGGTTTCCGGTTCGGAAAGTGGTTTCGATTCATCTGTAGTTTCAGGCTGAGCAGATGTTTCAACAATTTGAGACTCAGATTCTGTCACAGCCGTTTCCAGTGAATCATGAGGACCACATGATGTAAATAGTAAACCAGTAAGCAAAAATGCTGCTAATAAACAATGTATTTTTTTCATATATTCCTTATTACCCCGACTATAAAACTGCCGGCTTTCTGTACAGAAGCCGGCAGTCTTTCGATTATCTGCTATTTCATTATACTATCCGGCAATCATTTCCACTTAAGCGTGTAATATCCCGACGATTTACTGTCATATCTGTAAATTTTAGCATAATATGTTCCTTTGGAAAATTTACCCGAGGACTGCATTGTTACCGAAAATCCACGGTTCAATATTGTTTCTCCCACGTTTTTTCCTGAGCTGTTATAGAACACCACTTTTAACCAGCTGTTGGTTCTGCCTTTCAGATAAACATTCACTATCTGACTTTTTGTCAAAGTAAACTTATACCAGTCTGCAACGCTGCTTCCTGCCTGAATTGTTCCCTTAACTGTTTTACCGGAACTGACTTTTACCGCTTCTTTTTTGGAACTTCCGCTTTTTTCACTTACTGAGGTTTCTTTCAGCTTCAGCTTAAAAGGATTATAGGAACTCTTTATTTTCAGATAATAGGTAGTTCCTTTTTTGACACCATATACCAGTTTATTGTAATTATCATTGTAGTTGCATAGAAGATCCTCAGAAGATAATGTTTTTTTTGAAGAATCGCACAGTGTTACATAAGCAGATTCATCACCAGACTGTGTAATGGTAATATATCCGTTGACTTTTGATTTGTATGCAATATACAGATAAGAACTGCTGCTGGCCGGATGGAGGGTCAGAGTCTGATTATTGGTAATAGAATATGACTTACTGCCCGGATTGTAAAAGACGTAACGAACCCTATACACTTCGGAAGCACCTTTTGTGCAGAAATAATACGTTCCTTTTTTCAGATATAAAGCTGCTTTTCTTCCATTATCACTATTAAAATATACGGACGAATGCAGTACTGATTTTTTACTGTTGCAGATATCAAAGTACATATTGCTGTTCGACTGAAGCAGCACAATTCCGCTTTTATCCAGAACAATTTTATAATATTTGTTTGTATAGTCTGTTCCTGCACAGGCCAGCCATTTGCTGTTGCTCAGAGTTGCATTTGCCGAACTGTAAAAATATGTCCTGAATGAAAAAATATTGTTTGTAAAATTGTTATAATCTGAGCCATAAGTATAAAATGCCAGATAATAAGTTCCTTTCTTTGAACAGGTGATCCGCAGCTTACCCACATCAGAAGCTGTGCTCATATAGAGTGAACCACTGTCAGCTCTGGTAATACAGGCGGCATCCGTGTAAACCTGAACGGTCGTACTGTAAGTAATCATCGGAATATCCGTAATCTCCACATACAGATCTCCTTTTCCCGACACCTTAACCGGAATCACCTTTCCGTAATACTGACTGTTGTTTACAGATATCACATCCGCATCAGTTTTGACATATGACACCTCATATACCGGAAATTTGTTAAAATCCTCACTTCCGGTGGACACCTTCGTTGGTGTGATTGATGTGGCTGTTTTTCCTGATTTTGTAAGAGTCGCTGCCGATACGGGAAGCGCACTGCCCAGAATCAGAAGGCAGATAAGCAGCATCGTTTTCCATGCTTTTTTCATACGTTCTCCTTTCTGCATTACCGTTGAAACTGCATACTGTGCAAGGCTTATGCTAGTTTCCTGCCAGTTCATTATCTGCTTCTTCCAGACAATCCTTACATGTCTGCATAAACTGTTCCAGCTGTTCCACAAGACCCGGCACCTGTGTTGTCAGCATATCCCGATAATTTTCTTCATATGTACTGATACACTTCTGGTATGAATTTCCTTCCCAGTGTTCACCCAGATCGGTTTCAACAATTACGTCGATATCAGCTGCAGTCTGCTGAAGCGCTTCAATTGCGGTTTTCATTTGTGTAATACAGGACTCCACACCTTCAAAATCAATTCTTAATGCCATAGTTTTTCCTCCTTGCTCCTGCTTTGCAGGATTATTTAATAGATAATTTATCTGCAAGATCCTGTATGCGTGAATATTCTTCTATTGCATAGTCGATCATGCTTTTCATAGTTTCAAGTATCCGGACGTATCTTTCTACTTCTTCGGTCCATGTCGCAGTCTGATTCTGAAAGAACTCTCTTCCCGCAGGTGTGTTCCAGTCCTTCTTCAACTGTTCCATATTCTCCTGCAGACTCGTGCCGGTTCCGGATAATTCCACGGCGGTTTCTTCCAGTTTTCTGCTCATTTCAGAAAGACGCTCCAGATCAAATTTTAATCTTACTTCATTCAATTCCAATGTCCTCCGGACAGGTTACAAAAGCTTAAAATCAGGATTGATCTGCAGAGCAAGTTCTTTTTCCTTTTCCGCCATGGCTGTATTCCCTGTCTTTTTATAAATATAGGATTTATACATATGTCCGTCTGCCCGTTCCGGATATGCTTTTTCCAGATATTCCGCAAGTTCCAGCGCTTTCTCATATTCACCCAGTTCCACATGGGAAATTAAACGGAAAATGTATATTTCGCTCATCTCCGGATGCTTCAGTGACAGCCTGCGCAGTTCTGAAACCAGTTCTCTGTATTCCTTTTCTGCCGCCTCTGCTCCCACAAGATTTTTTATGGCATCAGCATGATAAAATTTTGCAGATGCTGTCAGTTCCTCTCCCGCATCACAGGAAAGAATCCCTTCCGAAAATCTTTTAACATCAGCATATTTGCGCAGCATCAGGCAGGAATTCATAAGCAGATACATCACTTCCGGATCTTTATGCTCACGGACATAATCCTCAAGAACTGCAATTGCGTCCTCATTTTTTCCCAGTCTGGCATATGCCGCCGAAAGATACAGAACCGTCTGCTTGTACAAACTGTCAGTCAGCTTCAGTTTCAGCATTTCCCGGGCGTATTCTTCCGCTCTGCCAAATTGTGCCGATTCAATCAGCACCTTAAGCTTCAGCAGACGCAGCGCCGGATCATCAGGAAAACGGCTCAGTCCTTCCTCAGATGCCTGTTCAGCCAGAGAAAACTGCCCCTGCATGCAGTAAATTTTCACACTCAGATCATAGGAATCCAGAGCATCCGGAATCAGAGACCGGAATTCACCGGCGGTTTCCAGAGCCTGTTCGGGCATCCCAGCCGCAATCTCCAGCATTGCCTTGCGCGAATAAAGAGATGCATTCAGCGGCTGGAGGTTAATCGCTTTTCCCATAAACCGGACTGCCATTGCATAATCCTGTTCATCTGTAAAAATTCCCGCACAGATGGTATATAACTCAACGGTCCTGTATCCTGCCGCTTCCGCCCGGTTATAGTATCGTATGGCTTCGGCAACCTGACCGTTCAGCAGGCATACACCTCCAAGACTGAACAGAATTTTTCCATTGTCCGGTTCCAGCATCAATGCTGTTTTGAAAGCTTTCAGTGCCTGATCTAACTGATTCAGATTTACACAGGCATTGCCCAGATGCAGATATGTTTCCGTCGCTTTCGGGTCCAGACGTACCGCCGTCCGAAATTCCTTTGCTGCATCCGCATAGTTTTTCGCAGACATATACGCAATCCCATTATTTATATGTTCGCATTTTTCCAGATCCACCGGTATTCATCCTCCTTCCAGTCAGTTCAGAACCGATTTAAACGCGGTTTCTTTTGAAGTATCGTATGCAGTTTTAACCGTTTTTACATGAAATTCATATACATACTTTTCCCAGACTCCTGTTTTTGTTTCTATCTCGGAAAAAACCGATATCGTATCAAAAATATAATCCGGTACTTTTTTTGCGATATCAATTCCATTCACCTCACCATCTCCCCATTGACAGACCAGAATATTAACTCCCAGATCAGAAAACACTCTGGTCAATGTTCCTATTTTCAGATCTCCCATCGAAACATGATCCATTTCTTTAAGGTCCATTCCATCCAGAAAATCTGTCATGCCGACAATAATCTTACTTTCTTTGAATCCTTTCCCCAGATTCTCAATCCTTCCCTTCCATCCTTTACCGGAATCAGATTTTTCAAATATCCCCAGGATTTTTTCTTTTTTCTTATTTGCCTCCGCAATTGCTTTGGCTTCCTCTTTTTGTATCTTCAGATTTTCTTTAACTCTGTCCAGCTTTAACTCATGTCCTGTCACATTACCCTTTTTATCCATTACTTTGGTAAGAATATCAACTGTACCCAAAATCATTGCGACTGTATAGACCAGCTGTGCAGCCTCATCCGCCAAATCGAAAATCGTCCCTGCGATTCCCCACCTTTCATTTGTTTCCCAATTTCCCATATCATGCCGTTTGTAGTAGCTGCTGAAGCCTTCCGTTTCGCCATAATAATGGGCAAGGCCCTTCTTTCCCTGCCTGGCCTGCCGCTCCGCCCTGTTGTTGTCAATAAATGTATAGACAGCATTGACAGCTGCAAATATCAGAACCAGTGTGCCCGCCACAACAGCCACAACTGCTGTGGCAATGGCTGCTTCTCCGATCAGAGCAACTGCTGCACAAAGCCCGGCAATTGCTCCCGCCACAACACCGACAGCCCCCATTTTGTTCATTGCATACTGCCCGTCCCCATATTTAAACCAGTCTCTGATTATTGTTTCATACCAGTGTGACAGATCATTGGCCTGATCCCTGATCCACTCCATAATTGCATCCGCCAACGGGACATGATCCGAAATCCAGTTTGCCGCATCCACACAGAAAAAGTCATAAAACAGATTGCCTAACCCTCTGAATACAGAAGCTACAGTAATTTCCGTATTATACGGATCTGTAAGTATTTCCATTTTTTTCGCTACAGCCGCGTCTGCAGTTCTGGCTTCATTGCAAAGTGTAGTGATCTTTCTGCTGCAGTTCAGGTAAACATCCGCCTTCTCCAGTAGTTCATTTTTTTTCCCTGAAGCAGCACTGACTGCATAACTGATATAACCGTTACTGTCATCGCCGGGAAGCGCATTCAGTTTTGCCATGACCTTTCTGGAAATCGTATCGGAATAATCTGTTAACTCATTGCATGCTGAAACTGCATTGGATGCTGCTGTTTCCAGATCACCGTAAATAAGTTCCACAACACTCATTCTGTCACCCCTCCGATCCTGTCTGCTTTTCTTTTTGTTCCTGTTCTTTTTTCCTTGCTTCACGCAGTTGTAAGTCCTTTGCCTGGATCTGTGAATTCAGATCTGCCAGCCGATTCTGACATCTTGCAATCTCACGGTCAATATTATATGCCGCCGTCTGCAGATTATAGGAAGCCTCGTAGCTTTCTTTTCCGGCAGCCACATCCTGTGAAAATGAATCTGCAATCCCTCTGATTCCGCTGCCTGCATGAGAAGCACAGCCATTTATGTATCGGTTGCACTGCCTGATATTTTCTGAAAGTATCCGTTCCGGATCTACTGCTTTCAGCAGCTTTATCCGCTGCAGCAAAACCTCTCTTGAATGGGTCAGATTATTAATCTGACTTTCAATCTGAGCTATTTCCGCCATCTGCCGCCCTCCTTAATCTGCCGGACCGGACACTCCGTCCAGCGCTTTCGCCGTATCCATGTCTGTCTGGATATAAGCCTCCTCAGCTGTATAAATTTTATCTGCCATTTCATAAAGTTCATCCTTCAGATCTCCCAGCTGCTGAGTCAGAAAATGGTATTTTTTCTGAAATGTCCTGCTTCCCGCACCGGCCCAGTTATTTACCAGATCCGTTTCTGTATTGTCCAGATCCTGTTTTAAATCCCGCATTTTTTCCGCAAGCTTTGTGCAGAGTGCCGCCGCTGAATCAAAATTTGACGTATCAAGACTGAATCCCGAATCAAATGGTTTTGATGAACCCATTATCATTCCCCCTCCACAAGTTTAACGCGAAGCATTGCATCACGATTCATATAATATGCATCGGAACGTCCAGGCAAAATACTTCTGTTTTTCATCTGAATCGATATGTTATTAAAAAGCTTTACATTTTTTAGCGGTTCAAAAATGAATGCTTTCTGCTCATCACGGATTCGCTTCAGCAAATCGGACGATGTGACGCTTACATTATCCACATCCACAAAAACAAACATTACTTTCATCTGACGCAGATTCTGAGAAATATAATCAAAATTCCTCATGCTTTCTCTTGCCGCGGAAAGCATGTCCATCGCTCTGCGGTTATTCACAATAACCAGCTCCAGCGGGTATCTGGCCAATGCGCCTTCTCCCTGACTTTCCAGAAGATCGTATCTTTGCTGCAGTTCAGCCCTCAGCGAATCCACGATTTCCGACAGGGCCTCAGGATGAGTGGTATACTGTTTCATGTAGGGCATATCTTCATATTTTCTAAATGTCCTGCTGACAGAATCGATTAAATATACTTCTGCCCCTCTTTCAAACATATAATGCTGTATGTCCTGCATAAGAAGGGTTACAAATTTTACATGCATTTCATCCCGTTCGCCAAGTGTTGCAGCCATAAACTGTGTATGGAAAGGCAGTACCACACTCTCAATTTTTTCATAATCCAGAGCAATTGCAAATGCATTCTCCGGACGAACCGAAGGCGCAAATTCATAAACCTGTTTCATGGTAAGGTATTCCGGTACCGCCGGAATCTGCTTCGCAGCAGCACCACCGCAGCGCAGCTTCTGTTTTTCAACAAAAGCCTTGACATTGGCAGAACGGTCAACTTCCCGTACTCCATCAAAAGAACGCCATGCCTGGGCATGATAAACAGTTTTATCAATATCCATCAGACAACGTCCCGGTATCATAGCAGGCCGCTCTTTGCAGTAACCGAAAATGCTGTTGATTTCGTCACTGTCGTTGCAATGAAAAGCGATATGATTTGACATGGTAGAAAAATAACGGTATCCGAAACCAGTGGTCTGAGAATTTGCAATAATCACGTTAATTCCCACTGATGAACCGTCTCTGCACAGAATCAGCAGAGGATCCTCATCCGACAAATAGGTTTCTTTCAAAGCAGTAAAATTATCTACCAGAATAACGATATACGGTATATCTCTGAAACCGGCTTCCCTGTATGCAGTAAGTGAACTGACTCCTGCTTCCATCAGACGGTCCTTACGCTTCACCATTTCCGTATTCAGCATTTTAAATAAATTTCTGAGTTTTTCATCATCTGCTGCACATACAACACCGCCCACATGAGGAAGATTCTCATAATTTTTCAGAAACATGGAGCCAAAATCCAGTACATAGATATTAACATCCTCAGGTGTGTACACAGATGCCAGAGAACGTATCACAGTCTGAAGCAGATTAGTCTTTCCATACTGGGAAGATCCGATAATTACCGTGTTTTTTCCGGAAATACAGATACCTGCGGTTCCCTGGTACTGATTTCCGGGCGCATCAAACATGCCGATATCTGCTTTCAGCTCAACAGCGGCCTGAGATGCAGCAGGCATATCGGAAGGGTAATCAAGACAATCAGGAAGCGGCGGCAGGCAGATTGCAGGCAGTTTTTCCACCTGATGTTTCTCACAATATGTTTTTACAAAATCAACAACCGCATCCAGCTGATTACGTGTATTTCCTTCTTCTTTTCTCCGTTTCTGCTCAAAAATCACAGTATGCCTGCCTGCCGGATCTACCCGGCAGATCTGAAATTCTTTTCCATTAATCTCATCTGAACTCTGCTTTTCAGGTGCTCCACTGTATGCAGACTGAATCAATTCAAATATTTCATTATTTCCCACCTGAAAATATGCACGGCCCGGTTCCACAATTTCTGCAGCAACAGGTGATTTGATTACTTCGTTGCTGTCAGCCTGACTCTGAACTTTCAGGCAGAGTTTAAATCTGGAATTGCTCCATATCTGATCGCTGACCTGACCGGCAGGCTTTTGCGTAGCCAGAATCAGATGCACACCCAGGCTTCGCCCGATTCGCGATGCACTGATGAGCTCTTTCATAAATTCCGGCTGTTCCGCTTTCAATTCCGCAAATTCATCAACAATAATAATCAGATGCGGAAGCGGTCTCTTAATTTCTCCGGCTCTGTATTTACGTGTATATTCATTAATGCTGTTTACTTCGGCCTGGGCAAAATACTCTTTTCTCCGATCGAGTTCTGCACGAATAGAAAGCAGGGAACGATTGATTCCTGCGCCGTCGATATCGGTTATGGTGCCTGCCAGATGAGGAAGCTTCCGAAACTGATTCGCCATCCCTCCGCCCTTAAAGTCAATCAGCAGAAAACTGACTTCATAAGGTGAAAACTGCAGTGCCATCGACAGAATATATGTCTGCAGCAATTCACTTTTTCCCGATCCGGTCGTACCGGCAACCAGACCATGAGGGCCGTGTGCCTTCTCATGAAGATCCAGACAGACAACCTCATTTCTTGAATTTACTCCCAGAGGCGCTGCCATTGTTTTACAGATATCTTCAGACTTCCAGCGGATTCCCAGATCGAGATCATCGATTGAAAAAATACCAAGCATCTGGAAAAAAGAAATATTTCTGGTTAAAGAACTTTCCAGTTCGATTTCCTTACAGAATACCGGAGCAAGCTTTAATGCAAAATCCTGTATTTCTTTTTCCGAAACAGTTGAATATGCAAATAAAGTCTTTTTACTGTTTTCCGTATCAGTAAGTATCGCTGTGGACTTTCTGCCCGTTTCAACAATCTGACCGCAGTACATCGGCAGCTGCTCCGGATATTCTGCAAATGATACAAAATGTACATGATATTCGTGGGCTGTATGCAGAAATTTTGAAACAGGATGCTGCAGAATTCCCATTGGATCTATAATGAAAACAATAATCCACTGAGCAGGCATCTGATCCTCCATCGCAGCTCTTCGACTCAATTCTTTATAAAGATACTCAAACTGTGCAGTTCTGGACATATCATCACAGATAATATTGCGCACTCCCGACTGTTCGTTCTGGACATGGGGAAGCCATCTGACCCATTTCATCTGTTCTTTTCTCTTTTCATCGAAAACAAAAAATGTTTTAACTTCTTTATTATAATGATGTGCGCATAGATCCAGAACCATTGCTTTTAAAATCTCATACCGTTCATTTTCAGAACCAACGATGCCGATATTATGTGCTTTTATCAGATCACAGAAAACCGGAACATTTTCCACCATCTGAAACTGCTTTGCTATCTCACCGGGCAGTTTTTCCAGATCATCTTCCGGAATAATATGCTCTTTGACAGAATAGGTGATTTTCCTGGCCGCATCAGCTGTCCCGCTTCCAAGGCGGACACGCAGAAAATTTCTGCTTTCCATGGAACGATCAAACAGATTACCTGAAAAAGAAAATGCCAATGCCAGCGACTCCTTTTCATTGGGAAACTCCTGGTTGAGCTGCTTTGCTTCCATTTCTCTGGCTGCGGTAATTTCTTCTTTTTTACGTTGAATATACTGCATATAATCTGTTTTTCGATTTTCGAGCACCTGCCTGTCTTTCTTTTTATTTCTGATAAATGTGGCAATCGATGTTACAATCCCCAGTGACATGGAGCAGACACTGAACAGAATATAGGTCATGTTTGACGAATTCGACATGAATCCGCGAATGATAATAATGAGAGCAATCATGGCAAGCGATGGAAGAAGGCTCGCAAGAAGGCTGTTTTCTGCTTTCCCCGGTTCAGGAGGAGGATCCAGAATCTGTATCGGCTCCTGAGAAAACTCTATCTCAGGATGAGTACTCCTGTTAAAACACGGATATACCAGACTGCTTTCCGATTCTTTCAATAACTTCCACGGCAGGCCTTTAATGTTCAGATGTTCTGCGTTGGTTGCATACAGAATATCCCCTTTCAGATAAAAACTGCAGTCGGCAACTGCAAAAAAATCATTCTGGCAGATTACCGTATCGCCGCCGATATGACAGCCGTTTTTGTAAACTCCATAGGTAGTCTGAAGTATTTTCAGGGTATAGAATCCATCCGCTTTCTGCAGTATGATATTGTCGCCAAGTGCATATTCACTGTGCATGGAAATATCATTTGATTCACGATTGCCGATGGAAATTCCCGATTGACCGGAAATATCGATGGCACATTCATAATTTTGCTGAAAAGCATCGAAATCAATCAGAAATTCCGCAGTAAAAACCTCACAATCCGAATCCTGATATCTGACTTTAAATACATCTCCGTGATTGAGCTTTTTGGTCAGCAGTTTTCTGACATCACCGGCATCCAGATACAGGTTTTCCGAGCAGAATATGTTCCACTCACCGTTTTTCTGATTCATGATGATTTCAACCGGTTCAAAAAAAAGATCCCGGTACAGACGCACTTCACATTCCGTGCCGGTTCCTATATGTACAGACTGACTTTCCGGCAGCAGCTCAATTTCTTTATACAGATTATGATTTGAAATCAGCAGTTTATATCTGATGTCCATTTTCTGTTCTCCTTAATACATAAAACTGATGATTGTCCCATTTCTGACCCCGAAATCTGCCAGTTTTTTATTGCCCCGGAGCAGCGAAACAGGTCTCTCCGCCTTTAAATAACATCTTTTCACATCGGACACATCCATCCCAAGGTTGTAAGCCGTATTCAATGCAACAACCAGATCATTGGTCGTAATATCAAGAGGAATTTCCAGATCTTCTTCTATATGTTTCTGCTGAATTCTGAAAATAACAATCGCTTTATTATCCATCTTATTACCTCAATTAATCAGAAATGTTATTTTCTGTATATCCGCCTTTCCGCCTGTTTCCTTTTTTTCTAATTTCCTATCTGCTATAAGTCTCCTGCATGGTAAAAAAACTGATCCCTGTTTTTCATATCCGCATTTTTCTCTTCTTCCACATTCTCAGAATCCTGATCAAGTTTCTGAAAGGCCGCAAAAACCTCTTTCATGCTGATTCGGCAGGCTGGTTCACCTTCAAGCATCAGCTCAATAATATTTTTTATCTCCGGAAGTAAGTCTTCCGATAATTTCAGCTTTTGATTGTCCAGAATTGCTTCGTGTGCATAGTCATATTCCGTCATATCAAATTGGGGCAGACTGCCGGTAAAATACTGGTGAAACAGAAGCCCCAGCGAAAATACATCTGCCTTACAATTAATTTTAACGGGACTACCACAAATAAACAGACACGATTCCGGAGCAAGATATACCTGATCACCTCCAAGCTCATCCTCATATTGCGGAGGAGCATCTTCAAAAAAACTGCAATCAAAATCAATAATTTTCCCGATCAGCTTTCCTGTCTCGGTTCTTTTCAGCAGGATGTTATCTGCTTTAATATCTGAATGAACCATATGAACTTCATGAAATTTCATCATGCTGTGTGATAATGCCTTGCACAAAAATATCTTGTCTTCTGTCGAAATATTTCTGACCGCTTCCGGAGATATTTTTTCCGGTCCGATACGCGGAGTAGAAACATAATAATGGGAATCAAAGCGAAAATATTCGGAAATCGTAACCAGATTACCATCCGAAGCATCACGAATAGCTTCATAAAGCTGTTTTTTTCTAATTTCATGTTCTTCACAATCCCGGATTCTCCTTTTTCTTAAATCTTCTGACAAAGATTCTTCAACAGGATAAATCGGGTCAAGAAATTCTTTTATAAAATATTCATTTCCGTTTTTTCTTGCATATGTCCATCTTGAAAAACCTGCATCTTTATTCTGAAAAGGTCCCAGCAGTTCATATCCATTCAGTACTTCTCCCATATTTATCCCTTTCTGTGGTTCATATGACGTTCATAACCCGGTTTGTATTTTCTCCATAACTCAGCCGCATCTTTTTCATTTCGCTCATCACCTAATCTGCAAATATATTCTCTCTCCATTTCTTTCACTCTTTCTTTAAAAGACTTTCCCATCGCTTCATAACTGCCATAAAAAAAGCTCATAAATCCAAAAGTAAAATCATCACCGGCATATTCCGCGAAATAATCATGCAGCTGATGCCTGAATATCTGCGGATTTTCAGAATCAAGCATTGTTTTTAACAAATAATACTCAAATTCCATTGGAGTCGGAATGTAACCGAAACATCCATCTGTAGCAGCAAATACAACTGTCGGACGGTCAATTTTTATGTTTTTATAATGAATTTCATACTGCCTGTCAGAAGACAGCAAATTAGTCAACACGCCGTCACTGAACAAATTATCCATGGCATCTTCACTGTCTGTATCATCTTCCGTAATCTGTGCCAGCCCACGGCTGTCAAGAAAATATACTCTGGAATCCCCAGCCCACAGAACATGGACAGAAATTTCATGATCCTGGTCCTCTGCCAGTGCGATCGCTGCAGTCGTAGGATAATCACGAACCATGGAACCTCTGATTCTCAGATTCTCCAGTTCTCTGGCGGAACAAATGTCATAAGCTTTTGTAAAATAATGATTTATGCTGTCAATCAGCTGGTCCCGACTGGTCCACTCTGTATTAAAAAAAGTATGATACCAGTCATGTACCGCTCCGCTGACAACTCTTGATGCCATATAGGCACCTGTATGTCCTTTAAAGCTCTGATAGGTTCGTGAACCAAGTCCTCCGCATCCGTCAAAGACGCTGATAATAGCAGATGATTTACTGTACGCGCAATAGTAGCTGTCCTCACCACAATTTTCTATAATATCCTGGTTAATCAGAAAAATTGTATCCAGCTTATCTTTAAACCGCGTTTTTCTTAATGCTGTCATAATAATATTCCCTTAAATCGTGTTTGAAATTGCATTTAATATTTGATCGTAATCATAGTCTTTTAATCCTTCTCCAGCTTCCGATTCATACTGGATCACATTATTCCAGTTGTCCCGAATCATATTCCAACTGTTTTTACTGGGCGTAAACAAAAGTAAACGTTTTGCCGATTCATCCATGATTCCCGGGCAGCGCCTGCTTCCCCACCATTCTGTCAATTCATTGAAATCTTTTGCCATGCCTTTGGGATAATGAGCAGATACTTTCCCAAAACCCAGATCATGCGTTCCCTCATCTGACCAGACAACAATCACATGACGCTTCTTCTGGGTGTTCATATTCCAGTCAGATTTCATAGCATATGCCAGTGCCTCAAGACCATCCTCAGGGTCATCTCCTCCGCCATCCGCTTCAATGCTTTTAACGCATGTCTCGAAATCTTCTGCCTGAGCCGGCAGCTCAAAAAAATTCGTGACCATCATCGCCTTTTCCTTGTCATAATAATAGTCACGAAATGCCACAATGCGCACGCGAAGCTGCAGTACATGCTTCTTTTTAGCATTCATCACTCTCTGAAAATCCTGATAAAAATTCAATGCATTTCTTTTAACCGTATCCAGAATCGGATTCATGCTCATTGTTGTATCAATACAAAAAACGATATCCACCGCATATGTTAATTTATGATTATAATTACTTCCCATAATGTTTTATAAACCTCCCTGTATTTTAGTTTTTAAAGATCCCCCGCCTGACGGATAAAACCTTCCCGTTCCATTTCTTTTCTTAAGTCACACCAATCAATCCCGCAATCGTAAGCACAAACTGCCATGTATTCGGTCTCTGGGCTCTCAATGTGAATAATCCCAGTAACGCACAAAGAATTGCAGCAATTACCAGCAGACCAAAAATCACAACTTTGCTTTCTGTCACATCCAAAATTACAGGTCCATTGTAACGTTGACGGACAACATCATCAAATTCTGACGAATTACCGACAAAATCAATAATATTAAATCGATAAACATCAGTCTCTGTTCTAAAAACAATAACTGAAGTAAACAATGATAGAATACTTATAATCACACAGTTTACTGCCACATAAAACCAGTTTTTCTTATTTTTATTCATACTGTATTTTCTCCAACTGTATTATATATCCGGTAATGCTGTACGCCATTATCCTGCTGTTTCATCCTAAAACGAACTGCTCTCTGCATCACTCGCTTCAGTACCAAACGTATTGCTGTCAGTATCCCTCTGCATCATACTCTTCTGCACTAAACGTATTGTTGTCAGCATCATATTCCTCTGCATTATACTCTTCTGTATCGTACTGATTTGCATGAGGCTCTTCTACATTTTCGTTATCACGCAAATCATTGTTTTGTTTCATCAGTTCATTATTTTTCTGAAGCAATCGCTCATAACTTTGAAGCAGGTTCTGATATTCCTGATTCCGGGTATCCAGTCGGTTTGAGACAGAACATACCCTGAACGTCTGAACTGCTGCAATCAGCAACAGAAAGCATAAAATTTTAAAAGTATTACTCTTGCGCACGGATACTTTCCTGAGTGAAAAGTTTTTCTGTTCTGAAAGAGTACTCTCCCGCTCTGGAATCAGACACTCTTTCTCAGAGTAAGTTTCTTCCTCTTCAGAACAATTCTGTTTTTTCTCATTACCTGTCATTTTTTCTTCATCATTAACCAGCCCCCAGAATCCACCGCAATACTCGGTCCCGTCAACAGGAGTGCCGCATTCATCACATGCTTTTGCGTCAGAATCCAATTTGTATCCACATTTTCTACAATACATGATTTGTCTTTCTCCTATCATTTCTTTCGATTGCAGACACTGCACCTGCCGCAGGAAGCAGCGTTTTCAGCTTCACAATTGGGACAGATCCAAACTCCGGTCTTTTCTTTATCACGGTATATAACCGATATCATGTGAGCATCATTATGAATCACTGTTTTTTCTTTTTCAGATATGTATTCATTACCCAGAATCAACTTTGACGATTCTGTTTTTATTGAATCATCAATTTCTTTACTGATTTCATTTTTCCGTTGTTTTTGCAGATACACAATGTTGATAACGATTAACAACAGAATAATACCTGCAACTATTACCCCAGAAATCATTGTTTCTCTCTCCTGTTTTCTAAAATCTATAAAGTGCGAAACCATATATAAAAATAATTTATCTATAGATCTCCTCCTGAAGTGAAAAGCATTGCAGATATCAATTCCAAGCCTGACAACCATCTTTTCATTGCATCCATATTTTCTCAGATATTGTGAAAGCGGGGTCAATAGCTCCATTCTGATCAGAATATCCCATCCGATTCCATCATCATGGGGAATGATTTTGTGATCTTCATATGAAACAATATTGGTGTTCCCTTTCAATCTTTCCATCACTGATATTTCTCTGGAAATATCGTTGGCAAAACACCGCGAATCACAGCAAATTACCATGTATAAACATAATACACAATCCAGCTGACACAATTCCTGTTATCAAAATAAATCAGAATTGCATTGAAGTCCTCATCATCTGCTTCTTCAGGCGTATATGTGTACATTACAAATGTACTGCAGACATCTTTCATCTCACGAGTAAAATCCGATTCATCGTAAAAAGGATCTTCATCCTCATCAAACAGCTGAACACTACTCTCTCCGTATGCCTCCAGTACCTGTTTCAGCGAATCTCCCAGATGAATTTCTCTGTATGTTTTTTCAAATATGCGTTCGGACTCCGGTGTGCCATCCTCATAACAGTGCCAGGTAGATCCTTCATTCTTTTCTCTCGAGTATTCAACTAAATCAATTGTCCCTTTTCTTCCTTCCACTGTAAAATCTGCTTCTGTCAGTTCCGAAGCGTTTCCCTTCTTTTTACTGATGTCCTCAGTTTCCTTATCTTCGCCGCCGGAACCTGTTTTCCCCTCATCAGCCATTTCCATTGAAGGATCCACATAAAATTTCACAGCCACTCTCCGGGAAGCATCCTGGTCCTCTTCACCTTTTTCAGTGTATACCAGATCAGCATAGGAATAACCTATTGTTTTGGCAATCTTTTTCAGACTGGCTTTCTGACCGGAATCCATAGCCTTATTCTGATCAGATAAACAATATTCGAGCACAGCATCTGCTCTGTCCTGAGACAGTTCCAGATTGTATTCATAAGTACCTCTGCTGTCTGTATGTCCCTCAAAACGCACTTCCGAAATCACGTCTTTCAGGGAATCATCCAGAATAACGGATGCATATACTCCCATAAAACTATCTATATATTTTTTACCTTTTTCAGAAAGAGAACTTGATTCTGTTTCAAATAGGATTGTGGAATCCATCACGATTTCCCCTGTGGATTCATCAATATTCACCGAAATTCCAGCTTCCTCAAACGCCTTTTTCAGACGGTCAAGCACCGTATCCCTGATCTCGACAACACCGCTCATCACAGCCGGAGACATGGCTGCAAGTTCCGTGCTGTCCACATTGTCCTGCAGGCCATTGTAAAACAGCTCCGGACACTGGATTTCATAAGATGACAGGATACCATCTGTGAAATTATAAATCAGTTCCATATCCGTACTGTTAATATCAAGCAGTTCCTCTCCATAATCAGGAGACTCTTTATCCCAGTTCCACAATGACGTCAGTTGATCCACAGAACTGTAAACCTTGTATTTCAGCATAGTCTCTGTTTTTTCATAAGGTGCTTCAAAAAAACGTTCCATCGTATCGTATGAAGTACTTCCGATTACACTTTCATCATCCGTTGATATGCTGCCTGTCCGGTCATTCAAATAGACATAACAAATCTTACATTCACTTAGAGCAACCGGCGACTCCCACGGATTAACCACTTTCACAACAATATTGATCCCATTTTTCTGCATGACAATTTCATCTGAAACCACACAGGATTTCATGGTCTGGTCCAAACTGATATTGGTCTCAAAGCCCGCATCCAGCAGTTTCTGAAAAGGCGAAGCAGCAGAAAAACTGATGATTTCTTGATCTACAACAATGCAGGCAGGACTATATTCTGTAGAAAGACGAATTCTGGTAACACCTTTTTCTCCTGCACTCACATTTCCTGATTCTTTTGCTTCACGATAGGAGGAATATATAGATGTCTTTTCATCCGATATCAGCGTGAGACACTTCTCTGATGCCAGATAACTCAATATATATTTTTCACTATTTGGCACAGAAATTTCCACGGTCCCATCTTCCTGAAAATCAAAACCTGCATCCATATAACCCTCGTGATAATCATACATAACCTGCTGTTTTCCATCTTCATTTGTTATACCGAGGATTCCTTCCATCGTTTCATATCCATCTTCAATACCAGCTGAAGATAATTCTATCACATTATTCGGGTTAAAATTTTCAGGTATATAAGTCACTGACTCATCTCCATAGGTTAAAGTTAATTTCCAGCCTTCAAATGATATTCCGTAATCAATTTCAGTAATATCAAACTCTTCCGGATTTTTTTCCAATGTCAAATCGCAGCTCAATAAGCCGATTGCAAGAGTATTTTCACATATCTTATATGCAACGTTATAAGATCCACCCATAATTCTCATAAAACTTTTTGAAATACTATCAGCAAGACTCGCAGCATCCTGAGCATCAAGTTCCTGTTCTACATCCTCATACTCAATATTTCCATAGCCTCCACCAATCTTTTTCAATGCATTTCCCATAGCCGTATATTCATAATACTCTGAGTCCACTTCCTCCATATCCCAACTCCAACTGTATGGTTTAGTTACAAAATAATCCATCAGGTCGTCGAGTCCCATCCACGGAGGTCTGAAATCCATCTCTGCCGGAAAAACCTTAAGTTCAATATCTGTTGTATCTCCCCGCTCACCGGTTTCCTCGTCATAAGATGCCACTGTCTGAACCGTTATCGTCTGTTCTGTTTCAATCGTTTCCGTTTCGGGTACCCACCTTCCCCAGAGACTTTCCAAAGGATATGCCCCTTCTTCTGTTACTGCGGCTTCGCATCCCTCCGGAATCACTCCCCCCTGACTGATCTGTTCCATACGTGAAGGAAGTATCTTCATGGATTCAATCTGTTTTTTACCGGTGTCCGTATCCTTTCCCGCACATGCCGTGAGTGATACAAGCATCGTAACTATAAGTAAATACAAAAACACATTTTTTTTCATAACTTAACGCCCCAACATTTCCTCTTTATTTTCTAATTTTGACCCGAAGTTTTAGCTCTGCAACAATATGATTCGTTTCATCACTGTCATAAATCAGAATAGTTATCTTCCCTTCCCCTTCATCCGAGTACAAATCTTTTGCGGTCAAAGTAACCTGATTGTTCTCCAGTTTTCCCCATTCAAGAGAAAGGTTTATCCCGGAAGTGCAATAAGCCAGACCGCTGACTTTTTTGGGCATATTCCCCGATAATGTCAGCCTCACTGTATCACTGCCATACATATTCATGCTCAGACTTTCATAGTCAGCGGAAATCTTTGCACCTGTATGTGTATCCAGTTCAACAACTTCAATCTGTACGGATACAGTCTGCCCTTCATAAGATGCCGTTATGTTACATTTACCGGCCGCAACAGCCTGAAGTATACCTTTTTCATTGATTGATGCAATTTCAGGATCATTGCTGGACCATTCAATACCTGCTGATTCCCCATTAATAAACCAGGTTCCTGATTTCAAATACAGTCGGATGGCATCACCTGTCAGAATTGTTCTGGACTGGCATAAAATTGCCAGTTCTCCATATGTTTTACCGGACGTGCCGGCAGATGTACTCTCTTCACTTTTTTCTTCTGTAGTTTCAGCAGTTTCCCCGCTTTCTGCCATCTGTTCACTTTCTGCTGTTTCAGCAATGGAGTTTGTTTCAATAACAGCTGATGCTTCAGAACTTTCTTCTGTTTCTGAAGGAACAGCTCTTCCACAACTGTTTATATTTCCCCATAATGCACATACAATCAGCAACATTGTCAGTAGCATCCCATTTACAATTATGATCCTGTGTTTTCCTACTTCAGTTCCCGCCATCATCCCGCTAGAGGACACATGCTTTATTCTTCCCTCACTTTTCAAATAAGAAGATAATTCCGGCCCCGCCTGAAATGACATCTGTATACTTTCCAATCCATGATTCTTCAGTTTCTCATATGAAAACATGTCACGGGGATATGTCTGTATCAGTTTTAACCTCATATAAACATCGGACTGCATTTGTGCATATCCGTAAATGTCACATTTATCGCCATAATTTTCAAGACTGTCCATACAGATAGCTGATACTTCACATTTATAAAGAATTGCATTGACCGGACTGCCGACATACAGATATACAAAATCACCAACCAAAACCTTTACTGTTTGCAGACAGTTAACTACGTCTTTTTCATAAAATACATTTTCAAAATCAAACTCTTTTGCATTACAGACAAGTACCCATTCAGCCATTTATTATTCCACCATTACAATTTTTACTTTATTTGGATTTCGAATCCTTATCGCTGTCAACTATTCTGAAAATTGACCGTATAAATGAATCCGATAGTTTTCTTTTATAAAACTCTTTTTCAGTTTTTACATCCGGAAATTCGAACAAACATGCATCATACTTTATGCTGTCCGCATAAGCAACAATAAAACCATTCCCAAACCCCCACGTCGCTGCTTCGGCTTCGGCAAATGATTTCATAAAAATATCATATAAAAAATCTTTCCCTGAAATTCTGGTAAAAATCTGATTACTCCATCCATGCACATCTATGTAATAATTCTTACCTTTACCCAGATTACTGTCCAGATATTCTTTAATAATTTTCGCCTCAGCACACATTAACGGCTGAGATCCTGTATAATTTCTTTTTGCAGTGCTACTTTTAAAATCCACAGGAAAGCATCTGTTTAAATCAACTCCCCCGGCTTGAATTTTTCCATCTTCATCAAAACGACAGGTCGTACATCGCCCAGGTCCGTTACAGGAATTCCCCGAATACAGCCCATCTGGATTTGAAATCAGTATCGCACTTACGCAAAAATCATTTTCTTTCAATAAATCCACATTTTCTGAAAATTCCAGAAATAATTGTTCTCCAGTTTTTACAAGAATTTCACCATCTCTCTCCCAGTTATCATCCCAACCATGAACAGCAAATGTCAAGACAATATGATTTCTTCCATTCCCGATAGAATATGAATATATTTTCCTTTTTTCCCCCGAATCACCTAAATACTGCTTTTTTATATTAATAATATTCTGACCTGAATTTCCAAGTTCTGTCGAAATCCCTTCATTGTCAAACTTTCCGAAATACTTCTGTCCTTCCCTTACTTCAAAAGCCCGGACGTTATAATATGTAACAGTATTCCGGTCAACTTTGTCCGTAAATTCACATTCTTTTTCATCCTGCACGAATGATTCCCAGGAAGTACCGTCTGATGATCTGTATACAACGTAACCATCCGCCTTTTCCACAGGTATCCATTCAATTCTGGTACTCCCCATGTCATCCATTTCTATACTTATTATTTTCGGCCAATCCAATTCATTTGTAACCCTGCATGATATTTGTGTTTCTCCAGCCTTTTCCTGTGTTTCTAGACTTTCGCAGACATTTGCTGTACTTTCACCTGCCATACAGCAAAAAAATATAAAAAAAGCAATCAGCATTGCCAAAAGTAATATTGTTTTATTTCTCATATCTATAACAAAATTAAATGATCTCCATTTTTTATTCCATATTTTTCTAGTGTTTCCCCCTGTTTAAGCAAAAGATTTTTCTCTATTCTACTTTATCCTGAAAATGTTCACTTTACATTTTTTCCAGAACAGAATCCATACCGATGCAGCCACAAAATCAGAAACTGAAATATTCCGATAAGTTGCAGCCTAATTACAGGTAATTTCATTCTCCAACTAAGGTCACTAGTTATATGAAACATAAAAATAATAATCCGTATCCACCTGCAGATAATCCCCATGTACCCCCCTTAATACCAGCACAAATTCGTCTGGTACGAGGATTTCTCAGACAGATTGCCACAAACAAAATACAATATATCAGATTTTCCATAAGTTTCTCCTCTCCCGCCATCCAACATTTCTGCAACAATCACTGTCATTACAGCTTTATCGCTCCATGCGGCTTTATCTGTCTCTATAGTTTTTCTGTCTGCAGCTTTTCCATATACAACTCTTTTTAAGAAAATATACTCGACTATCCCAGTATACCACCACTCTTTTTCTATTTCCCTCAATTAATCTCGAAACATTATCGAATATGATTTTCGACCACTCACCCTTGTATTTTTCTTACTCTTTCGATATATTAATATCAGACTATATCCGTGTATTCAGATTCAATTGAAGAATGCACCGCAAAGGAACATAAGATGAACGATTACAAACTGACACTGATCAAGATACAGACGGCTTTTTATTCCGATACGATCTGTCCTGCGATTTTCCCGGATATTTCCCAACCTCTGAAATATTCCAGATATCCGGGTCCCAGACAAAATGTATTTTGTTCGCTGCTTTTTCCTGAAGAGATCATGAATAATCCGGATCCCGGGCTGAATACGCATTCCATCTGGTCCCATCCGGGTTCTCTTTCACTTGTTATGAACGGTAATTTCACAGATCCGTCCACAGGCCTTTTCCGCAATGGTTTCAAGCGTTTCAGAGAACGCACCCTGCGGCTTTTTTGCGACCCTGCAAATATTGGTCTTCTGATTGAAAAATGCGAGACTTTTCTGGAATCCGGCGGATACGATTATGAGAATTTCTGTTATTTCTTTAATACGGAGATCACAAAAAATCCCGCCTATTTCAAACCCCAGAGTACATTATTATATCGGATGGTCACAGACAATCCGCCGGTTGCTCTGGCTTTTTTCCTGATATTTGCGCTGATTGATACGGATGCGGTATCCATCATAGAACACTACCTGAAAGTTTTTTCATTTACCGGCAATTTCCAGTCTGAGCACCGGTCAGCTGGCGAGCCGGTTTCCGTTGAGTTTTTTTCTGCCGGGTCAGATTACGCGGAATCATTTTCTGATAAACCGTTTTCTGCCGGGGCTTCTGTAACATCGTTTACCGTAGAACCCGTTTCTTCAGAGGCAATTCCTGCAGTTCCCGCAAACCATTTTGCAGGAGCAAAATATACGAAAAAATATGCCGGTTCTGCCGCAGAGACTGAAAAGCCGGCTGATACTTTTGAAAATTCTTTCATACTCCCTTCCAGCGTGAGTAATTTCTGCGGCAGGAAACGATATCTGGAAGTGATTCACAAGCTCCTTCATATGCCTGGCGAAGCGCATCACCTGTTTCTGTATGGAATGAGTGGAATGGGCAAAACAGAACTGGCCAAAAAATACGCTGCCGCTTACCAGAATTATTATGATGTTATTCTGTTTCTTGATTATCAGGGAAGTTTGTGCCAGCTGATCTGTAATGATATTGTGTTTGGGCGCTGCAAGCGGGTTTATGTCAATGGAAAACCGGAAAGTGATGAGAATTATTTTGCAAGAAAAATTCGTGTTTTATGGGGGATTGCCCATGAACGGGTTCTGCTTATTGTTGATAATTTTAATGTATCAGAAGACCCTTCACTAAAGGATCTTCTGAAAGGGAATTATTGTGTGCTTTTTACTACACAGACAGATTTTTCGGAAAACGGCTACCGCACACTGCCTGTATCTCCTTTTGAGAATTTTGGCAATCAGAAAAATATCTCCGGTACAACCGGACCGGGAGTTTCTGATCTTTTTTCCATGGACGAACTTCTCGAACCGGGAATGACGCTCAATTTCTTTCAGCAGAATTACGGACGTGAACTCCCCGAGGAAGAAATCCCCAGCGTCAGACAGCTGTTATCCATGTTCAACGGACATCTTTTTGTCCTGGAACTGATTGCCAGACAGATGCGGGTCAGCCGCATGACGGCAGGTGAGATGCTGGATTTTCTGAAAAATAACGGCATTTACGCAACACGGAAACTGGAAAAGATCCGGCATTATTCCAGCAATGCACCGCATGCCGTTTATGAATACGTTCAGCACATGGTCAGTTCAGACCGGTTGAATTCCGGTGAACAGTACATCCTGAAAAATCTGGCTCTGCTGCCTGTTTCCGGAATTTCAGACCGTAATCTGAAGAAATGGTGTGAACTGGAAAATTATGAGACGATTGAACAGCTGATTTCCAAAAGTCTGATCCGGTGCGACCGGAATACCGGTCACCTTTCTCTGCATCCGCTGATCCGTGAACTGGTTCTTGTTAATCTTCATCCCTGTGCCGCAGATGCCGAATGTATGATCAGAAATCTGGCCTGTGTTCTTCAGAACAGCTGGAACAAACCAAAAAAACTGCTGGCATCATACGATACCATTGTCTGCTCGCTGCTGTCGAATCTGGATACCTATTCAGTGGATTCTCTGCGCTATTATGAGCATCTTCTGGAATTTGGCTGGCAGCAGGGACATTTTGATCTGGTCATCAAAAAAGCACGGGAAACATATGATTACTGCAAACGGCATCATCTTGATCACAGCATCTGCGGTTCAATCTGCAGAGCCGCAGGCAACTGCTGCTACAGCAGGGGAATACAGTCCCGGGCCGACAGTTCCCGGTGGTTCTGTCTGATGTGGCATCATTATCATACAGTAAATCATGGACTGAACAAGGAAGCTGCTTTTGCTGCGCAGAAAATTGCCCGTTCCTATCTGAATCAGGCAATTATCTGTGATTCCGACGACAAAAACAGGGCTTTCTCTGCTGAAAAAGCCCTGAAAAATGCTTCCGAGTGGTGTCAGGAAGCGCTGAATATCCTGCCCGTTCTCATACGGAAGGAAAAAAACAGTCCCGATTATTCTGAATATCAGTCCTACTGCGGAGATGCTCACTACATGAATGCATGTATTTTCATGTGCGGTCATGACACGGAAAAGGCTTTTGCAGAAGTTCAGTCTGCCATCGCCTGCTATCTTTTCCCTGACGACAGAATCCGTTCCACCAGCATTACTGCTGCCAAAACGCTGAAAGCAAAGCTTCTTACGCTGCAGAAGGACTTTATGGAAGCTGCCCAGGAACTGGAAGAATGCTCCCAGCTGGAATTTCAATTTCGAGGCCGGGAGCATAACAGCCATCTGATTCGCATCTACATCGCATTCGGTGACCTTTACTGTCACACCGGCCGGATTTCACTGGCAGTCACCCGATACGGACAGGCTGCCGAACTGATCCAGCAGCTCTACGAACCCGGCGATGGACGGTATTATCAGGAGGTATCGTCAAAGCTGCTTCTCTGCGAGCACGCACAGGAGAAAAAGCCGCTGCCGGTACCGATCTATACCGGGATCTGACCGTTATCGGTCAAATCCCGGCCATTCCGCAATATTCCGGAAAGGACAGCCATACTTCAATGCATAATCAAATGCCGTTGAATCCTCATAGCCCCATATCACCGGATTATCTTCTTTCCGGTCTTCAAACATGCATTCCATCTCCATGTGAGGATTTTTTATTATGATTTGTGAAAAATGACAGCCATCAAAAGCCCCGCTTCCCACTTTTTTAACCTTTGCCGGAATAATCAGCTCACCTTCCAGTCTAAAACAGCAGGCAAATGCTCCTTCTCCTATTTTCTGCAGACTTTCGGGCAGCTCCAGTGTGCCGGATAAGCTTTCATTTAATGAAAATGCACATGGGCCGATTTCTTTCAGCCCTTCCGGTAACTGAATCATTTCCAGCTGCCTGCAGTTGGAAAAAGCATAACCACCTATCTGTTCCATGCCTTTTGGAAATTCAATTCTTTTCAGACTGCAGCATTCTGAAAAAGCCAGATTTCCAATATTCAGAAGTCCCTCAGACATATGCAGCTCTTTCAACTCATAGCATTGAAAAAAAGCCCCTCTCTCAATGGTTTCAAGTTTTGATGGAAAAATGATTTTTTCCAGGCCTCCGCATTTCCTGAATGCAAAGGCATCAATGCGCTTTACCTGATCCGGAATCTTCATTTCTCCATGCAGCTCACTGCAGTTCTCAAAAGCAGAAGTACCAATTATCTGAAGACTTTCTGGAAATACAATCTGTTCCAAAGAGATACAGTTCAAAAAAGCTCCATCACCAATCGTTGTCAACCCTTGTGGAAAAGAAGAAATTGTTCTTAACAATGTACAATCTGCAAATGCTCCATTTTCAATCACCTGCAGAGAAGAAGGAAAGACCACTTCTTCCAGATTTTCGAAGCCCTTGAAGGCACCTTTTCCAACTTTCAGAATCTGTTCCGGAATGACAATTCTCCTTTGTGAAAATTTTATTTTATTTCTAACCCATGCATTTGACAGTATTTCCATATTTTCCGGTACAACCAGTTCACCTGTTTCTGTCACATAGTGTTTATCTGTTTGAGTGAACAGTTCTGTCATTTCCTGCCCGATCAGACAGTCACACCCCTGAAAAGAATGAGGATATATAATTTCGAGACTCTCAGGTATGCCCTTAATCTCCGACAGAGAAGAACAATTCTTAAAAGCATAATCCCCAATACTTTTCAAACCTTCAGGAAAACAAACTGCATCATCCAGCCCGGTACAGTTGCTAAATGCGTGATGCCCTATTTCTTTTACACTTTCCGGGAAATCGAGACCACCTTCAAGTTTTATACATCCGGTAAATGCTCCATCCCCTATTCTCTCCAGATGATTCGGAAATTTCAGGTTTCCTTTCAATGCACTGCAGCTAAAAAATGCCCAGTCTCCAATTTTTCTGAGGGCTGCGGGCAATTTCAGTTTGCCTGTCAGCAAAGTGCATTCTGCAAAAGCATATTCTTCAATCAGTTCCAGCGTATCCGGAAATTCAGATATTTCTTCCAGATTGCAGCAATACGCAAAAGCTTTTCCTGCAATTCGTTTCAGTTTATTTCCAAATTTGATCTGTCTTATACCGGAGCAATGCGAAAAAGCCCCCTGTCCGATTGTTTCCAGCTGCTCAGGCAATTCCAGACAGCCATCAATGCTGCCGCATCCCGAAAAAGATTTCATTGCAACCAATCTGATTTTTTCATGAAACGTATTTCTGCCCATTATCAGTTTTTTACAGTCTCTGAATACACCCTTCCATATGATCTGTATTTTATGTGGAATCCTGATTTCACCTGAAAGATTTTTACAAAAGGCAAATGCTTCCGATCCGAGAACTCTCAGATTTTCAGGAAGATTCAGATTTCCCCGCCATTCACTGCATCCCTTAAATGCTCTTTCTCCAATCCAGTCGACCGTATTCGGAATTGTCAATCCCTCCTCCAGCCTGGAACAGTTTAGAAAAGCTCCTCGTCCGATTGTTTCCAGCCCTTCTGAAAGAATCACTTTCGTCAGCTTGCTGCAATCCCCAAAAGCTCTTTCCCCGATTTCTTTTACCGTTTCAGAAATATATACTGTTCCGCAAAAATCTGAATAGGAAAAAGCTTCCTCCTCAATTTCCCGTACACCTTTACAAATCCACAGATCACCATCTATTCCGCAATTATAAAATGCTTCTCTTTCAACAATTTCCACCTTACCATGTATAATGAGGTTTCCCCGTAATTTTCTGCATCCGGCAAAGGCACTGCTGCCAATTATTGTCAGCGTTTCAGGCAGAATCAGCTCCCCTTTTATATTATGACAATCTTTAAATGCACTGCATCCGATTATACTCAATTCATCAGGCAGCTTAAGTGTTGCAATATTACTATTGGCACAGCAGAATTCATCTGGTATTTCTGTGACTGAATGCCCCAGAAGGCGGTCAGGAAGATTCAGCTCAACTTCTTTCTCCGTACAGATCAGAAACAGCAATTTAACCTGACCGTCTCTCCGGGAATCCGTTCCGCCGCTTACCCGATAAAAAACTTCTTCTTTTTTCTGAAGCAGATCATAATACAGAAAATGAACCATACCCTGCTCCTGAACAATTGCCGTAAATGCAAAAGTAACCTCGGGATACATTTCTCCGAAAAGCAGCCTTGCATTGTGTTTATCCAGATACAGGCTGACAGCCAGATTCAGCACGGATTGTTCTGCTGAAATCCCCGATTTTTTCCACAATTGATAGGCAAAATAGAAATCTTTTCCACCATTTTGTGCACAGCCTGCCGTGTACATCCACTTTTCCAGTACACTCCGGTAAAATTCGTTCTCGTCATCAAGGCTGTTTCTATCCGGATCCAGTTCCAGTACCTGACTGATCAGAGGATGCATGGATGCCCATACCCCGTTTGACTGGATCCAGCCAAGAGAACTGAGGGTTCTGCAGGCATTTTTCGATGATTTATCTGCACTGCTGTCTCCAAGTAATGCACAGAGCATTTTCATATCCATCTGTCTTGCAGGTACCATCTGCAGAAGTTTCAGAATCTCACGTTCCGCCGGTGTAAAAGGGCGCCTGGGGAAGCCGGCAAACAGTGCTTTTAAAATTTCCAGCGGTTCTTCCTCATAATCCTCTTCCCCCTGCCCGAAGGGAATTCTGTCATTCGCAGGAAATGCCCGATTGAAACCCAATCTGCATTTTCCGGCAAAGTCCGCGATGGACTCCTCTCCCCCGCTTTCCCTGAGCATAACTGCCACCATGGCCACTGCCATGGGATGATTCCACACAAAACGGCAGATGCTTTCAATGTCAATCCTCTCTTTATCAGTAAGGTTTTCTTTCCCTGCCCTTTTCTCCAGTTCTTCCTCCCATATGCCCCAGCTGTCCATTTCCGCAAAATAATTGGCGCAGAATACCTGAAAAGCAAACGCACTGCCATCCTGCTGTGCTTCTCTCAGATATAAAATATGCTGCGGTGGAATCTGCGTCATTCCGGCCAGCCTTGTAGTAACCAGCAGATGTGCATTCCCTGTCTTCTGATGAAGCTCACGTACGGCACGGGAAGAAATGGAATTGCAGTTATCAAGAATCAGAAGACACCGTTCATCCAGCTGTCTCAGAATGCCCGGGGTCACCGTTTCTGCATAAACACTGTCTTTCAGAAGCTGATCCACTCCCGGCATCTCCTCATCCACACAGGTAAACCAGAATATCTCGTCGTATTCCTTCCGATACGTATATGCGTATGCCCTGGCCAGCTCCGTTTTCCCGCCTCCGCCGATTCCACTGACATATACATAATTTTTATCCTTCGTACTGCCGGAATGCATCTTCTGATAAAGCTGCTCCAGCAAATCAGTCCTCTCCACATATGTATTTCTCAGATTACCGATATCTTCCATGGTATAGGGTCTGATTTCATCAGGATTTGTATACTGCGGGGGGTGGGAGACACATTTTTTTTCAACTCCCTGTGGATTTACAACATTCATTTCATCTTCATCTGAATATTGTATCGATTTTTCCCCCATATTTCTGTAATAATCTTTCAGAGCACTGATCTCTCCCCTCAGAAGAGCCGTCAAAAGAAGCCATGTAATGGGAACAGCCATGGACTCCAGAGTTGTTCCTGCATCAACCTGAACCTGAATCAGACTTAAGATCTCCTGTCTTAATTCAACAGACATCGGAATCAATTTATCTTCCCTTACATTTTCTTCTGACATACGTTTTATAAATGTACTCAGTTTCCGCTTAACATCATTCACATCAAGATTCCAGTTCTGCAAAAGTACGGCATTCGCTTTTTCAATATCGGCAACTATCTTTGAATAGCCATGATCCGTCTCATATTCCGAGATAATCATTTTTTTCAGCTTATTCCGAATCTTCTGTCCCTGTCCCCCGCAACAGCTTTTTGATTTCCCATGCATGATATCAGAGCGTGTATCAGTATAGCTGGTACTGGCTATACCCAGATGCTCTCCCAGCATGTATTGAGAAGCTCCTGTTTTTCCCTGCTGAACAAGATATTCTCCAAAATGAGTATCCAGAAAATACCTTTGTGTTTTTCTGGCATTTTTTATATTCGGCGGCAGTTTCTCATACTCATCTGTATAGAAAACACAGTCCTTTTCTCTATCACATTTATAGAAAAAGTCATATACGCTTTTTAACGTCAGTTGATTGCTTTCCTGATTGTTTTTCCCCTCTTCTTTTTGATTTCTATCCATATTTTCCCCCATCTTTTTCTTAAATTCCCCCTTTTCCCCATATTTACTTCCTATTTTTCCCACTCTTAGCCTTTCTGATAACGATTGCAGAATGATTCATCCAAAGGAGGCTAAGCGTATGAAACCTGTCATCTCTATTGTAATTCCTGTATACAACATCCGTTCTGACTACCTCACTGCCTGCATCCGCAGCGTTACATCTCAGACCCTGCAGGATATAGAGATCATCTGTGTGGATGACTGCTCCACCAACAATTCTCTGTCTCTGCTCCGTGAAGCTGCCCGCCGTGACAGACGCATCCGCGTCATCGCCCTTGACCACAACCGCGGTACCTGTTACGCAAGGAAGGCCGGTGTGGAAGCTGCCAGAGGTAAATACCTGCTTTTTCTCGATGCCGATGACACCTTTGAACCGGATGCCTGTTCTATCCTGTATAAACAGATGATGATCCACAACGTTGACATTCTCCAGTTTGAAACCAGAATCATCGCGGAAAGTTATCTGGAACCTGAACGGATTCTGCGTTCTGCCAGAAATCTGCAGCCTTATCATGGGTATCTGTACGGACAGGATGTACTGAACGGCTGTTTCAGAAACGCACTTTACCGCTTTACAGTGTGGAATAAAATGTACAGAACTTCCGTGGTAAAAAAGGCTTTCCGCTGTCTGTCTGATGATTATCTGGTAAAAGCTGAGGATGCTTACACCTACTTTGTGATTGCCTGTCATGCAAAATCCTACTACGGCCTCAGCAGCTGCCGGCTGTACAATTACCATTTCGGCTGCGGTATCACCGGCCGTACCGAGCTGTCCCTCAGACATCTTGATCTGTACTGCCAGAACATGTGTTCCTGGAACGCCCTGAATGGTTTTGTCCGGTCACGCAATCTTCCGTATTACAAAAATGTCTTCCTTCCCCGTTTCCGCATGGATCTGCTCATGGACTGCCTGACCAAATATTTTGTTTACCTGCCTCAGTACATGCAGGAAGAGGGCATGAACATTCTCCGCAGCTACTGGCGGGAAGATGAGCTGAATAAGGGGTTCGCACGGATTGCTCTGCCTATGGCAGGGTAAGCGGCACGGAATCTGCAGCTATACTGTTCTGTAACCATATGGCTTCTGCAACCATATGGCTTCTATAACTATACTGATTTTATCAGATAACAGTATTTCCGACAAGGATTATTCTGCTCCATCTGTTCGTGCTGATCGAGTAAAATTCCTTCCGCTACTTCCTGATTCTTTTGTTATGCCCCCCTCATTGCGCTGCATCCCTCTGACGGTACTGTCAGAGTACCCTCACTGTACTATCTGTGCCAGCAGTCTTCCTTCCCGGCCAGCGGTTCAAATGCCTGAATATGCCACCGGTAAAATCCCCGCATGGGCATGGTATCTTTAAAAAAAACCGGGGATTTCCCCCTCTGCATACCGGGAAAGTAAAAAAACATCTGTACAAAAATAAAAACCGGTCGTATACTGAAATGCGGTGAAGGGAGAAAGAAATGAAGCTTAAAGAAAAACGCAATGTTCCAACCACACAGCCGCATATGTTTTCCAATGCGGATCTGTGGAGGCTGATGCTGCCGCTGTCCATTGATCAGCTTTTGAATTCCATGATGGGTACTGTGGGTACGCTGGTTGTCAGCAATCTGGGATCGGCGGCCATCTCGGCGGTCAGTCTGGTGGATTCCATCAATGTACTGGTCGTACAGGCATTTTATGCTCTGGCTGCGGGCGGTTCCGTAGTCTGTTCTCAGTTTCTGGGCTGCAAACGGCCCAAAGAAGCAAGACACGCAGCCGAGCAGCTGGTTTTTGTCACATTTATCCTGTCAATTATCATCGGCGCCTGCTGCCTGATCTGGAACCGGCAGCTGCTGAAGCTGATCTTCGGCGATGTGGAAGCAGATGTCATGACCTACGCCAGACAGTATTTCATGATCTCAGCCATATCGTACCCGTTTATCGCTCTGTACGATGACGGATCCTCCATCTTCCGTGCACAGGAAAACAGCAGCCTGCCCATGAAGATATCTCTGGCATCCAACGTATTAAATCTGATTCTGAATCTGCTGTTTGTATGGGGTTTCCATATGGGAGTTGTGGGCTCGGCTCTGGCTACCTGTATCTCCAGAGGCTTTTCCATGGTCACTGTTATGCTGGAGCTTCATAAGCCTCAATGGACCATTTCCCTGCAGAAATACGCTTCCATCCGGCCCAGCTGGCACCAGATCCGGCGGATTCTGTATCTGGGTGTTCCCTCCGGTATCGAAAACAGCATGTTTCAGTTCGGGAAGCTTGTAATTCAATCAACGGTTTCGATGATGGGAACGGCTGCCATCGCCGCTCAAGGTATGACCAACATTCTGGAAAATCTCAACGGCATCATGGCAATCGGCATCGGTGTGGGACTGATGACTGTTGTGGGTGAATGTATCGGCGCAGGCCGCAAAGACGAAGCTGTTTATTATGTTAAAAAGATGACTGTGGTATCCGAATTTGTCGTCATCGGCTCCTGCCTGCTGATCTTCGCTCTGGTTCGCCCCATTACTTATTTCGGAGGCATGGAACCGGAAAGTGCAAAAATGTGTATTTTCATGATTACCTGTATCACTGTAGTCAAGCCCCTCGTATGGTGCCTGTCCTTTATCCCGGCTTACGGATTCCGTGCAGCCGGCGATGTAAAGTTCACCATGGGGATCTCAGCTGCTTCCATGTGGATCTGCCGTGTCAGCCTGGCCATGTTCCTTGCCCGTGCTCTGGGATTCGGTCCCATCGCCGTATGGATCGGCATGTTTACCGACTGGACCATCCGGGCGGTTATTTTCACCCTGCGTTTTCGCAGCGGACGATGGATGGAGCATAAGATCATATAAACCATCATCTGTGGATGTATGTCTCTGAGAAATACATACTGCAAAAGAATTTATGATACAGAAGTAATCTGAATAACATCTGAGAAAGGACTGTCTGAAAAAACATCATGAAAGGATTAGGAACTATCATCAATGTGGCCGGGGTGCTGATCGGCGGCCTCTGCGGTCTTCTATTCGGCAAAAGGCTGGAGGAACGCTTTCAGGAGACACTTATGAGCGCCGTGGGGATCTGCGTACTTTTTCTTGGAATCAGCGGCTGTCTTGAGGAAATGTTTGTGATTACTGCAGATGGACTGAAAAGCAGCGGCTCCATGATGATGATCGGATGCTTTGCCATCGGTGCACTGCTGGGTGAATGGCTGAATCTGGAGCTTCATATGGAAGAATTCGGAGAATGGCTGAAGCGGAAAACTGGAAGTGACGGCGACAACCGGTTTGTAGATGGATTTGTAACCACCTCCCTTACCATCTGCATCGGAGCCATGGCCGTGGTCGGCTCCATACAGGACGGTATTTCGGGCAATTATTCGACTCTGGCGGCAAAAGCTGCTCTCGACCTGATCATTGTACTGATTATGACCGCTTCCATGGGGAAGGGCTGTATCTTTTCCGCCATTCCTGTAGCACTCTTTCAGGGAAGTATCACACTGCTGGCAGGATTGATCGAACCGTTAATGACAGATCAGTCCCTGTCCAACCTGTCATTAACGGGAAACATGCTGATTTTCTGCGTAGGTGTAAACCTGATCTGGGGCAAAAAAATCAAAGTAGCCAACCTGCTGCCCGCCATTTTCCTGGCAGCAGCATGGGCATTTCTGCCTTAATCATTCCTCCTATATAAACTCCTGTATCTTTTATTTTCAGATGCTCCGTTATTGCTTTGTCAGGTTGTTGACCCACCCGTACTTTTTATAATGGTGATATACTATCGGAAGTTTGGTGACTTCATCCAGACTCATCACAAAATAAACCACCATAACCGGCAGCCGCAGGACAAACGCGGCAATCAGGCTGATGGGAACGATCACACCCCACATATTGATTGTATCGCATAGAAAGCCGAAACGTGTATCCCCTCCTGCACAGAAAATTCCCGCAATCGTCGAACAGTTGACAGCTTTCCCGACCATATACCAGGCGCAGAACATCAGCATGATCTTCAGATATTCCTTTGCCTGCACCGTCAGCGACCCGGTAAAGCAGAGAATCAGCGGGCTGCAGAGCAGGATCAGAATGCCGGATATGGTTCCGACAGCAATCGCCACATGGCAAAGTTTGTCTCCATATCTGCGTGCCTGCTCCAGATGGCCTTTTCCCAGTTCGTTGCCCACCATGATACTGCTGCCCGTTCCCAGGCCGCAGCAGGCACAGGCTATAATATTTTTCCCAATACCGGCAATGGAATTGGCGGCCACAGCGTCACTTCCCAGATGCCCCATAATGACAGAGTACATTGCGAAACCGCATCCCCAGACCAGAAGATTTGCCAGAACAGGAATCGTATAATGAATAAAGTCCTTCTTCAGTTCCCGGTCGGGATTTCTCAGAAAAGCAGGACGTATCCGTACTTCGTCCCTTTTCCGGTTCTCCAGAAAAACCAGGAGAAGCTCCACCGCCCTGGCCAGAGAAGTCGCCAGAGCCGCACCACGAATCTCCATTCTGGGCGCACCGGCCAGTCCGAAGATCAGAATCGAATTCAGAATCAGATTCAGCACCAGCGCCGTAGTACCGTAAATCGTACTGCGAAGCACCCGGCCGCTGTTTTTCATCACACACAGGTAAATCTGCGTAATGCCCATAAACAGATATGACCAGCTGACGATGCGCAGGTAAGGAATCCCCGCCGTAATTAATTCTGTTTCATTGGTGAAAATCCGCATCAGTATCCCCGGACACGCATTAGCCAGAAGAAAAAATATCAGGGAAATCACCATGGAATACCGCGTGGCAATTGCCAGCACCTGCTCCACCGATTTCCTGTCCCCCTTGCCCCAGTACTGGGCAGCCAGAATCGTCGTTCCCAGAGTCAGACCGCTGTAAAACAGATTCAGAATAAACTGCACCTGCGTTGCAAGGGAAATAGCCGACAGGGAATTCTGATCCAGCATCCCCAACATCAGCGCATCGGAGGCACTGACTACCGCCGACATCAGATTCTGCATGGTAACAGGTAAAACCAGTGTCACCAGCTGAGAATAAAAATTCCGTTTTTCATAACGGTTCCACACAAACTCCATCTTCTGTTCCTCTTTTCATTCTAAACACTTACCTTGTCATAATATTCCAGTCTATCTACAATAATACAGTACAAAACCGCATTTTTCCATAAGAATATATGATTTTTTCATAACAATCCTGGGTTTGGTGCTGTTCAGATTTTGCCTGCGCAATAAAGACAGACCCGTGCCGCTTTCCGGAAAAAGCACTTTCTTCCATGGAAGCATGCGGACTTTTTTGTGACACAGATCTTTTAACATAATATATAGTTACTTTTTTCAGTATATCCAAACATAGTATTTCCACAGATAATGAAAGCATCAATCCGAAAGGGGGATGCTGTACTGCATGATAAGCTACGAACCATTGTGGAATACCATGAAAAAACGTCATGTTTCAACCTATGTTCTGATCAACACATATGGGATCAATCCGAAAACCATCAATAATCTGAAACACAATAAAAGCATTACCATGTATACCCTTGAGCAGATCTGTACAATACTGCGGTGCACCCCTAATGACGTCGTTCGTTTCATTGAACAGTAGAGCATAATCAATCCAACACAAAAACGCCCGGGAGAGAGCCTGTTCTTCACCGGGCGTCAACCAGAAACGGGTTTTATAATCCGATTGTTTTCAGTGCCTGATCCAGATCCCGGATAATATCATCCGGTTCTTCCAGTCCCACGCTGAAACGGATAAATCCGTTCCGGAATCTCTCCGGATACAGATGGATACGTTCATCATAACTTGGCTGTGGGAAAATAAGGCTCTCATCATGTCCCAGTGAAACAGCAAAGGTCACCACCTTAAGCGCTGCGCAGAAACGTTCCACCGTTTTGTCATCCGCATTTAGTCCGAAGGAAATTACTCCCCCATAGCCGTTGTTCATCTGCTTTGCAGCTATTCCATGACCGGGATGACCTGGAAGCCCGGGATAGGATACAAAAGTTACATTCTCCCTTCCTTCCAGCCATTCGGCTATCTTCTGTGCAGATTTGTTGATTCGTTCCATACGAAGAGGAAATGTAACGGATCCGCGGAAAATCTGCCATGCATTAAATGGACTGATCACGGAACCTACATTCACCTGCGCTTCATATCGAATACGATCCATTGTCTCCAGATCATTGGACAATATTGCTCCTCCCTGTGCATCACCATGACCATTGATATATTTTGTGATTGCTTCCACTACAAAATCAGCTCCCAGTTCCAGAGGTTTCTGATTATAAGGAGAAGCAAACGTATTATCCACTGACAAAACAGCACCATTCTGGTGTGCAATTTCAGCAATGGCTGCAATATCTGTAATTCCATTTGTGGGATTATCCGGTGTCTCAATATGAACCAGTTTTGTGCCCGGTGTGATTGCTTTCTTCACTGCTTCCAGATCCGTCATATCCACCATAACTGTATCCACTTTAAACTTTCGGTTGAAAAGCTCATGAAACATTCTGTATACTGCCATATAACTAACATTGGGATATACCACCCTGTCCCCTGTTTCCAGAAGGGTCCAGAATAATGCATGCAGTGCCGCAACTCCACTTGCCAGTACAATGGCATCATCTGCATCGTGAAGTGCTGCGATTTTTTCCTCCAGCCAGTGCTGATTGGGATTCCCATTCCTGGCATACATCAGAAGGTCTGTGGAAGAATAATTGACCTGTGACAGGTCATCCGGTAATTTAAAACTGTTTGCCATATGAAGCGGACGCCGGACAGCACCTGTTTCCATGTCATACTCTGTTCCCGCATGAATTGCCTGCGTTGTGATGTCATAACCTTTATATTTATTCTCTTTCTTTGCCATGTTCCTGTCCTCATCTTTCTTTTTCTGTCTATATACGCCCGATCCTGCACACCCATAACAGCTTCCCTGCATGAATCGTTTTCCTATTATTCAAATATGATTAATATGTTACTGTTTCAGACAGGATTTGTCAATCATTTTTTTATATAATGGTACCGCCTGTGCTTTTGAAAGATGCAATCCTTTTGTAATACACAGTTACCAGCAGCACACAGGCCCCCGACCATGCCAGAATCTCTGCATAAAAAATCCCTTCCTGCCCTATAAACCGCGGCAGAAATATGGCAGCAGATACCCTCATGAGAAACTCCACCATTCCGGATACCATGGGTATGACAGTATCTCCCATCCCCTGCAGGGCGCTGCGATAAGTATGCAGAGCATACAGTATGATCAGGAAAGTGCTCATAATCATCAGGTAATGATGGGCAATCTGCAATACCTGTTCCGCCTGTGCTTCTTCTGCGGAAATGAATAAAGAAAGAATATCTTTTCCCCACAGGAACATAAGGACAGAAATCAGCACTGAGGTAGCAAACGCCATAGCAATCCCTCTCCTCATGCCTGCTTTAATACGCTTATAGTTTCCCGCTCCTTTATTCTGAGCAACAAAAGTAGAAATTGCATATCCGTATGAAATAGCCGCCGTCTCTAAAATGCCATACAATTTATTTGTTGCCGTAAAGCCCGCTACAAACA
>JALFLM010000155.1 GCA_022774705.1 Lachnospiraceae bacterium
AAAAAGCAATTTCCATAATCATTTCATCCAGGGGCCGCGATTTGGTACAATTGGAAAGAATCATATTCAGAGCAGTTCTAAAAAACTTCGGAACTGCTCTTTTTTGAGGCTCTGAATCTGATACTTTCCTTAAGAATTATACATTGGGAAGACCGCTGGTGGGCGGACTTGTCTGCGGTTTGATTTTAGGAGATGTACCAACAGGTATTTTAGTAGGCTGTGCGATGCAGCTTGTATACATTGCACTGGTTACACCCGGCGGAACCGTATCTGCGGATGTACGTGCAGTCAGCTACATTGGTATCCCTCTGGCAATGGTTGCCCTGGGAAGCTACGGATTAAGCGCAGCAACAACAGAAGGTGCTGCTCTGGCTACATCTTTCGGCAGCATGGTAGGTACACTGGGTACTGTATTATTTTACGGAACAGCTACCATCAACCTGGTTTGGCAGCATATCGGCTGGAAGGTTGTTGAAAACAGACAGTATAAGAAACTGTATCTGGTAGATATGGGTCTGCCCTGGATCTCTCACCTGATCTGTTCTTTTATCCCCACAGTCATCATGTGTAAACTGGGAGCAGATGTAGTAGAACTGATCAAACAGACTCTGCCCATGGACGGTATTGCAATGAAAACACTGTTTACAGTTGGTTCACTGCTTCCCTGCGTAGGTATTGCGATCCTGTTAAAACAGATTATCAAACAGGCAGCTGACTTTTTACCGTTCTTATTCGGTTTTGTATTAGCAGCATCCATGGGAATCAATCTGGTATCTGCTACAATTGTTGCAGGTATGTTTGCAGTTCTTACTTACAAGATTAAAATGCTTTCAGTAGCAAAAGCAGCAGGTGCTGCAGCTTATGACGATGATGAGGAGGACATCTGATATGGAAAAGAAATTATCCAAAAAAGCTTTGTTAAAGTCCTTCCATAACTGGTATTACGGACATCTGACCTGTTTCTCACAGGAACACATGCAGACATTCGGTTATCTGTGTGCGATGCTTCCGCTGGTGGAAGAATTATATGACAATGAAGATGATAAAGCAAATGCAATGAATACATACACTGCATTCTTCAACACAGAACCGCAGCTGGGTACGATCATTGTTGGTGTAACAGCCGGTCTGGAAAAAGCAAGAGCCAACGGTGCAGAGGATGTGGATGAAGAAACCATCAACGGTCTTCGTGCAGGTCTGATGGGACCGGTAGCAGGTATCGGCGATTCACTGATTGTCGGAACTCTGATTCCGATTCTGATCGGTATTGCTCTTGGTATGTCCACGGGCGGTTCTCCGCTGGGTGCGATTTTCTATATCATTGTATGGAACCTGATTGCTTATGCCGGTATGGGATTCCTCTATTTTAAAGGCTACAGTCTTGGTGCCAAAGCAGTAGAATTTCTGGTTGGACCGCAGGGTGAAGCAATCAGAGAATCCGTATCTGTTCTGGGCGGCATTGTAATCGGTGCTGTATCTGCAACATGGGTAGCTGTAAAAACTTCATTAACATTATATAACGACGCAGGTGAACCTTATCTGGAATTACAGAAAAAGCTGGATGAAGTAATGCCCGGTTCCTTAACCGCATTATTTATCATTTTTTGCTGGTATCTGATGTCGATAAAACGCCTTTCACCCATCAAAGTTATGCTTCTGCTGGTAGTGATTGCACTGGTTGGCGTTCTGGTAGGATTCTTCAATCCTGGTCTGACTTACTAATAACATTGTGCCTGATGCGCTGCCCGAATCAATATAGAATTGTGAATATCATACAGGTGTCTCACAATGATACCGCTCAATTTATTCGTGGCTGAGCAGGCATACTCCAAAAGAAGCTCCTTGTCCGGACTGTTTATGAACATAACTCTTCTGGTTAATTTTACAGTGCGGATTCAGGAGCTTCTTCTTGATTAATTACGGGGGTATATGTATGAATGCTGCAGAAAAAAGCAATTTGTCAAGAGAGGCTCAGATGCAGATGAATGCACTGAAAAAAATCAGCAGATGGAGAAACATAGCCATTGCTTTGTCTACTCTGGGCGCAGCATTGATTTATGCAGGTTTTGCCGGAACTGACCGCAACCTTTTTCTCGGTATTCCGGGGATTATTGTAATTCTGTTAAGTGCAGTCAGCGCCATTATACTGAATCTGGGTATTAAGAATGGCAGAAGAAATGTTGAAAAAATGATAAATATATTAAATTGTGAAGGTGACAGGTAAAAATACCATGAAGTACAAAATGATATGTCTTGACATTGATGGGACTTTACTGGACGATAATAAACATATCCAGCTTCAGGTAAAGGAAAGTCTTCATCGTGCATCTGAGCAGGGAATTCAGATTGCACTGTCCACCGGGAGAATGCCCGCCGGTGCGGAATTAATTGAACAGGAACTGGGCATTGATCTGTCAGAAACCATTGCCTTTGGCGATCAGGAACTGGACATTCCGATGGTGGAAATTGCCGGTCTGGGAATTGCCATGGGAAATGCAATTCCTGAATTAAAGGCTGTTGCTGATTTTGTGACGAAATCAAATAATGAAGCAGGAATTGCATATGCATTGGAACAGTATCTCAGACCGTAACATCGTATTCAGCGTATGTTTTATTCAGTCAGATACCGGATATAATTGACAGCGGCATCCTTTCTCAGGGAATTGGAAACAATTCCCAGATATACCGCATCATCAAATCCAGCTTTACTTACCCTGCCGGTTTGGGATAAATCCAGACCGACAGGGTATTCTTCTGTAACAGCCTCGTAAGCGACTGAAGGATCCAGCACTGTATCAACTGAATTGTCTTCCAGAATGATTGTATTTGTGATCAGATAAGGTTTTAGCTGGTTGTACAGAGCAGTATCTTCAGCAGCAAGCAATTCTTCCAGATTGCACAGATATCCATTTTGAGAAAAAGAATCAAAGGCCTCTTTGTTCATCAGGACAACATCCAGTTCTTTATTGTTGATGGCTGCCAGGATCTTCATACGGGAGGCATAGGTATATTCATGGTAGGGGCTGTTCTCATCATCAGTCAGATAAAGCCCGGTATACAATTCCAGCTGTTCTTTTTTTCGGTCCGCTCCTGTGAAATCAAGGAAGCCGGTATTCAGCTGCTCTGTAAGTGCCTCACCGGCAGATACGTTTACCAGTGCCGTACAAAGCAGCGTTTCTTTGTGGGTAAAATGCCCGTAAAGGCTATAACCGATGATATACAGGAAGATACAGAGCACTGCCAGAGGCAGCTTGTAGTAATCCCAGATATACTGCAGCTTCTGCCGTCCGTCAAGTGCTTTAAAGGTTTCCTGTTCCTGTGACTTTTTCCTGTTTCGGTTCATGACAGCTCCTTTTCTGACTCTTCTGACTCTTCAGGTGTACTCTCCGCTTTTTCCTGGCACATCAGCAGGATATTGGAGAGCAGATAAGAACACAGGAATGCACAAAGTCCTTCTCCGAAAATAACGGCCGGCGTAAAGATATTAATGATTACAAATGCCATGACAAAATAAATCACAGCCATCAGCACGGTACAGTACAGAAAACGCATGCCGAGCATGATGGAATTTTTAAACATGGCAGTAACGGTATTATCAAATCTGGACAGAAGCGGGAAAATATACATCACCACAATTGCATATGCAGCCAGTGCTACGATAAAAACCGCTGAACAGATGGTCCAGAAGGCATTCTCAAACCGCATGTGATACAGGACATATCCATCAATTCCCAGAATGATTCCAAGAACGAGGAGAATCATCCAGATGATGGTTCCCTGTTTAAAATTATCTTTAAAAGAATGAAAAAATGCTTTTGTAATATTCCCTTCTTCGTTTTTTGCCATTTTTAAGGTGACGTAAAAAAGTGCTGTAGTGGAAGCACCGATTGTAACAATAGGCAAAGAACATACCAGCCACAGAATATTCAGATAAACACAATATACAATTTTGTTAATAAATCCCAGTACCGGACTATCCGGGTTAAATAACTGATTCAAAGAAATCCTTCCTTTCTTTACTAAAGTATTGTTGTTATCAGCTTCCCTCCCTGCTGTGAGGGGAATCTTCGGCAAATCTTCGGCTGAATTCCGGTTAATCTTCGGTTGATGCCCGGTAAATCAGGGTACTTTCCGCGTAGATGCTGCGGTAATTCAACGAAGGCTCCTTGATCCGGGAAATCAGCAGATGTGCCGCTGAGTATCCCATGATCTGACTGTGTATGTGGATTGTGGTCAGAGATGGCGTCATGATCCTGGATTCCGGCGAATCATCAAAACCGCATAAATAAATGTCCTGCGGAACTGAGTACCCCAATTTTTGAAGCGCATGCAATGTATCAAGAGCGATAAAATCATTGGCACAGATAAAAACATCGGGCAATTGCTTCAGCTGCCGTATGGAATCGGTCAGGTATTCCCGATAGTCATTATAGGAAGGATTCTCCACACCCTCTTTATTGCCGGTGAGACAGTATTCTTCCGGGAGGGGCAGTCCCAAAAGGTGCGTGGCATTACGGACAGTTATGTATCGTTCAAAAAATGACTGGCAGTGAAGGCATTCTCCGACGAAACCGATTCTTTTTTTTCCTCTGCGATTCATCTCCTGAATGAATGAATAGATTCCTGTCTGATTATCCATATACAGACAGTCTGCTTTGAGAGGTTCATTCAGACCGATTACCGGTGTATCCACAAATAAAACGGGAATGTCCAGTTCACAGAGCATGCGGCTGTAAGCATAATCGAACATTTCGAAGCAGATGATACCGCAGGACCTGTCCCTGACAAATGATTTTGGAAGCTGAAGAGCGGCAACTTCATCTGCAAGAATCCGATGCATGGTGAGCGTGTACCCCATCTGCGCAACCTCCATCTGGAACTTATCCAGCATGGTGGAGGCGAAATGGGAATTACTTAAAAACATGGTGGTAAACAGTGCGATATCCCGTTTGCCGCCTGCCGGAAGAACAGAACGTTCCTGACGCGCCGCAGTTGAAATTGCAGAATAGGAAAACTGTTTATATCCCATTTCCATTGCCCTTTTTAAAATCTTTTCTCTGGTAGAATCGGCCAGTACGCCGGTATTATTAATGGCTTTTGAAACAGTATTCCTGGAAAGACCGAGTGAATCTGCGATATCCTGTATAGTTACTCTGGCAGCCATATGAACCTCCTTTATGAATTTATAGAATCAGTTCGAAAATTTTTTATCATAGAAACACGCAGTGCTTTCGAGACTGGCTCTGAACAGTTACTTCTATATGTACAAAATATGTTCGGAACGTAAAAAAATATTACATTTCTTATTATAAAACACAAAAGAGAGTGTGTCAAATGCAAAAATGTAAAAAAAACAGTGAAAAGTTCTATTATACTACCGGGATAAACCATATATTTTGGTTAAATGCACACATATGTGTATTGGGTTTTGTAAAATAAAGGGTGCAAATATAAAAAATATATTGACAAAACGTTGTGCATTTGTTATATTTGAGTTACCCAAAACCTGAGTCGATTTTACATAAAGCCGAACGATTTGTGCATTTGTAAAATAACAGGTGAAAAAATGAAAGGAGGAGAATATGAAAAAATCTTCTACATCACCTTCAGCTAAAACGCTGAAGAAAGGGACAGGATTCAAAGGTACGCTGAATTATGTGGTTACTCACTGGCAGCTGTATGTGATTTTCCTGTTGCCGGCTCTGGCTCTGACCCTTATTTTCCGGTACATTCCCATGGGCGGTATCCTGATTGCATTTCAGGATTACAATCCCATACGCGGAATTCTTGGAAGCAGATGGGTTGGCCTGAAGTATTTTACCCGGTTCCTGTCATCGCCTGATTTTATGACGTATCTGGTGAATACTCTCAAGCTGAGTATCTATGGTATGCTGTGGGGCTTCCCCATCCCCATATTACTGGCATTCCTGCTGAACCGGATCGAGAGTAAGGGAATCAAAAAGAAAATTCAGCTGGTACTGTACATGCCGAACTTCGTGTCCGTCATTGTATTGTGCGGTATGGTACGAATTTTCCTGTCCGTTACCGGTCCTGTCAACCTGCTGTTTGGTTCAAGCATCAACTTCATGACCATGCCGGAAGCATTCAGAACCATTTATATCGCCAGCGGTATCTGGCAGGGAGCAGGATGGGCATCCATCATGTACACGGCATCCTTATCCAATGCCAGTCAGGATCTGAGGGAAGCGGCGATTATCGACGGAGCGAACATCTTCCAGCAGATCAAGACGGTGGAATGGCCGGCCATCAAGGATATGGTTATTATCCAGTTTATTCTTCAGGCCGGAAATATCATGAGTATCGGTTTTGAAAAAGCCTATGCTCTGCAGACAGACCTGAACCTGGGTACATCGGAAATTATTGCAACCTATGTGTACAAAAAAGGTCTGCTGGACGGCGATTACAGTTTTTCAACGGCGGTGGGTCTGTTTAATACCGTAATCAATGTCATTCTTCTGGTAGCAGTGAACAAAATAGTAGCCCGGATGAATGAGGGCAAAGGATTGTAAGGAGGCAGAATATGAAAAAGAAAAGCAGATTTGCCAGATATTCTTTACAGGATAAGGCATTGCTGATTACCGGATATGTTTTGCTTGGTCTGTTTGTCGTTGCAATCATTATCCCCATGATTTACATCGTTGTAGCATCCTTTATGGATCCGGTTGTTCTGCAGAACAAAGGTCTTACCTTTGATTTCAGTAAATGGACGCTGACGGCATATGAACGTGTAATGTCCAATGCATCCATCTGGATTGGCTTTAAAAATGCGGTTATCTATTCACTGGTCTTTACATTT
>JALFLM010000011.1 GCA_022774705.1 Lachnospiraceae bacterium
GAAAAACTGATTACAGGGTCTTAAAAACGATAAAATGATAAGACGAAATGATTAAAAGAAAAACAAAAGAGGTATTGGGATGAATTACAGGATTGTTTCCGATTCGGGATCCAATTTGAAAACAGTGGATTCCGATATTGCATACGTGTCTGTGCCGCTTAAGATCAGTACAGAGGAGAGGGAGTTTGTGGATGATGATGCGCTTCAGGTGGGGGAGATGATTGCTTATCTGGATGGATATAAGGGAAAGTCGGGGACGGCATGCCCGGGAGTCGGCCAGTGGCTTGAGGCATTTGGCGATGCGGAGGCTGTTTTCTGCTTTACGATTACCAGTGCGCTTTCCGGAAGCTGCAATGCGGCGCGCCTTGCCGGTGAGGAGTATGAGGAGGAGCATCCGGGCCGTCACGTATGTATTGTGGATTCTCTGTCAGCCGGACCCGAGATAAAGCTTCTGATTGAAAAGGTACAGGAACTGATCTGTCAGGGGAAAACGTACGAAACAATCTGTAAGGAAATCATGGAATATAAGGAGCATACAGGCCTTCTGTTTTCACTGGAATCACTGAAAAATCTGGCCAATAACGGGCGAATCAGTCCGGCTGTGGCAAAGATTGCCGGTGTTCTCGGCATCCGGGTGGTAGGCCGTGCCAGCGAACACGGGGAGCTGGAGGCAATGGATAAGTGCCGTGGGGAAAAGAAGGCACTTCCGGCAATAATCAAACATATGAAAGAGATGGGATATGCAGGCGGACAGGTGAGGATCGATCACTGCTGCAACAAACCGGCGGCAGAAAAACTGAAACAGATCCTGCTGGAAGAATATGCCGATGCTGATATCAGGATCGGAGAAACCTTCGGGTTATGCAGCTTTTATGCAGAGCAGGGCGGTCTGCTGATCGGATTCGAGAGATCATAGATTATGATCCGCAGTTTTCAGGATATGTACAATCATAAAAACGGCTCCATTACAGAATATTGTGGTAATGAAGCCGTTTTTATACGCTTTCCGGGGAATCCGGAAGCTGAAGGGTATGTACATCAGCCGACTCTCAGGGACTCCTGAAATGCTTTCAGGAGAGCCAGCTGTTCCGGATTCAGCGTCTGAGGAATGTTGACATGGAGCGTGATGTGCAGATCTCCCCTGTTGCCGACGGTGGGAGGCATCCACAGTCCCTTTCCCTCCAGTCTGATTCTTGTACCGTCTTTCGTGCCGGGGGGAAGCTGGTAGGAGACAGGTCCTTCAATTGTATCAACCTGAATCGTTCCGCCCAGCACCAGATCTGTATATTCTACCAGCTTGCTGGAGTACAGATGGCAGCTTTTGCGCTGATATCCCGCCTGATCTTTGAGTAGGATGATGATTACGATGTTTTTGATATTCGGAACACCCTGAGCAAGGATTTTTTCTTTTTCATTTTCACAGAGGATTTCCTCCAGCGGGAAAAAGCATCCCTCGTATGTTCTGGGAGGCAGTGATATGCGGACGGAAATCTTTTTCCGGATATAGCCGTGTCCGTGACAATAGGGACATTTGGCAGCCGGAGACTGTTCGGGATCGTAGATCTGCCCCTGACAGTGAACACAGGGAATCCTCAGATTGAGCTCGATGGTTTTCTCCGCCCCCATGAAGGTTTCTTCATAAGTAAGTGAGACGGAAGAACGCAGAGTACCCGGAGCCGGCTTTTTTCGCTTTGCAGGACCGCGGCTTCCGCATGCGCCGCAGTGACCGTCTTCATGTGAGTGATCATGACCGGAGCTGCAGTTTTCGCAGTCGCCGCTGCATTCTCCGTGCTCATGGTCATGTCCGTGCCCCTCATGAGAGTGACTTTCTCCGTATGTGCTGGTATGGGTGTAGGAATGCTCGCGGAACAGCCACTTGCCGTGTTTCAGATAACCTTCGTGTCCCCATTCATCGTATCGTTTTCGTTCTTTCACATCGGAAAGCACTTTATAAGCTTCCATGATTTCCTGAAGCTTTTTCATGTCTGCTTTACTGTTTTTCACAATATCGGGATGATATTTTTTCATAAGGTTACGATAGGCCTTTTTGATATCACTCTGGCTGGCGGTAACCCTGATGCCCAGAATCTGATAGTAATTTCTCATACATTTCCCCCCTTTTTACATGCTTGTTTCTGTCTGTATTATATAGCATTCAGAGGAAAATGAAAATAGTAATGTCGATGAAAAAGTGGAGTAAAATAGTACGGTATGAACAATTTTTTTGTCGAAAAGTACATGACATGGACAAAAAAGAGTCGATTGCACTGCAGGCCAGTGAATCGACTCTGAGAATTACAGTATTGTATTCAGTCGGAATTGTGTTCAGCCGGATGAACTGCAATGCGGTATGTGAATTGCAGTCAGGCGGACAGGGATCAGATGGGTGACTGGGAGGAGGTGTCCTTACGGATTACATCGTGAGCGCCGCCCTCCACAATGCTGGTTGCGGAAACCAGCGTGATCTTTGCTTTCTGCTGCAGTTCCTTGATGGACAGTGCGCCGCAGTTGCACATGGTTGATCTGACTTTGCTCAGCGTTTTGCTGACATTTTCTTTCAGAGGGCCGGCATAGGGTACGTAGGAGTCTACGCCTTCTTCAAAGGACAGTTTTGTGGCACCGCCCAGATCATACCGCTGCCAGTTTCTTGCCCGGTTGGAACCCTCGCCCCAGTATTCCTTCACATAATTGCCGTTGATGAAAAGTTTTTCTGTGGGACTTTCATCGAAGCGGGCAAAATACCTGCCCAGCATGACAAAATCGGCTCCCATGGCAAGGGCCAGAGTAATGTGATGATCGTAAACAATACCGCCATCGGAACAAACGGGAATGTATACGCCGGTTTTTTCAAAATATTCGTCTCTTGCTTTGCATACTTCAATTAATGCAGTAGCCTGTCCGCGGCCAATGCCTTTGGTCTCTCTTGTGATGCAGATGGAACCGCCGCCGATACCGACTTTGATAAAATCGGCTCCGCATTCGGCAAGGAACAGGAAACCTTCTTTATCAACAACGTTGCCTGCACCGACTTTTACGCGGTCTCCGTATGTGCTGCGAATGTATTCGATGGTCAGCTTCTGCCATTCGGAAAAACCTTCAGAGGAGTCGATGCAGAGTACATCAGCACCAGCCTCCAGCAGAGCGGGAACCCGTTCGCGGTAATCTCTTGTATTAATGCCTGCACCAACCACGTAGCGCTTGTGCTGATCCAGCATCTCATCGGGGTTCTCCTTATGTTCGGCATAATCCTTGCGGAAAACAAATGCGGTCAATCTGCCGTCATCGGTTACAATGGGCAGGGAATTCAGTTTGTTGTCCCAGATAATGTCATTGGCTTCACTTAAACTGGTACCTTCCTTTGCGGTAACCATTTTTTCCAGAGGAGTCATAAATTCAGATACTTTTGTCGCAGAATCCATGCGGCTGATCCGGTAGTCTCTGCTGGTAACGATACCCAGCAGCTTCCCCTGAGAGGTACCGTCGTCTGTAACGGCAACGGTGGAATGTCCGGTTTTTTCCTTTAATTTCAGGATGTCCGACAGCGTTGCATCGGGACGGATATTGGAATCGCTGGGAACAAATCCGGCTTTATATCCTTTTGCCCGTGCAACCATGGCAGCTTCTGATTCGATAGACTGTGAGCCGTAAATAAAAGAAACACCCCCGCTTTTTGCCAGAGCAACAGCCAGTTTGTCATCCGAAACGGACTGCATGATGGCGGATATCATGGGAATGCTCAGTTCAATTGCCGGTTTTTCTCCGGCTTTGTACTTTACAAGAGGTGTTTTAAGGGATACATTGGCCGGGATGCATTCGCTGGATGAATAACCCGGGATAAGCAGATACTCATTGAAAGTGTGTGACGGCTCATTAATGTAGATTGCCATAGCTTCATTCTCCTTACATAGATTTTGCATTGGGTTTATCAGAAACTCAGTGATCAATTATCCAGAATCAACTGTCACAGCTGATTGGTAACTGTATTGTAACAGACGGAGAAAAGATTTTCAAGGGGAGGAAAACTGTCCGGACTGCAAAAAATGTCGTTGAAGGCTGCCTTACGTCCTGCTATAATTCTTAAGGAAAGTATCAGATTCAGAGCCTCAAAAAAGAGCAGTTCCGAAGTTTTTTAGAACTGCTCTGAATATGATTCTTTCCAATTGTACCAAATCGCGACCCCTGGATGAAATGATTATGGAAATTGCTTTTTCTCCAGATGCCTGAAAAGTAGATTTTCGGGCACAAAATCCGGAAAAACAGCCCGATTTTTTTAATCAATGGTGATTTTGGGCATGCTTCGCAGACCTTCCGGAGGGAGGCCTGAAAAAAACGTATAGATAAAGAGAGTATCAGCAGAGCCTTGCATACGTCCTTCCCGCAGGTTTCATGTTACGGCAGCCGCAAACAGGACAG
>JALFLM010000171.1 GCA_022774705.1 Lachnospiraceae bacterium
AATGAGCTTGATTGGTGGATAGCCAGTCAATGGGAGGAAATGCCTGCAAAGCATCCTCTGAAAAGCGATATTTATATGAATAAAAATGGTACTCCGAATAAAGGGAATCTGTACAAGAAGTTGCGACAGTCCAGATTGAAAGAGTGCCACATAGTGAGATATGCGGATGATTTTAAGATATTTTGCAGGTCGTATTCTGATGCTTCCAAGCTAAAGCATGCGGTCGAGCAATGGCTAATGGACAGACTAAAGCTGGAAACATCTCCAGATAAGTCACGAATTACGAATCTTACCAAAGGCTATAGCGACTTCTTAGGCATAAAATTTAAACTTTACAAGAAGGGAAAGAAATGGTCTATCAAGTCTCATATGACTGACAAAGCCATCAATTCTCAACGAGTGAAGCTGAAAAATGCCATGGCGCAGGCCTGTAAATCTCACGAGAGTGAACAATCACAGCACGATGACCTCATCAGATACAACCAAGCAGTCATTGGTATGCATCAGTACTATAACATGGCTACTATGATAAATGCAGATGTTCACAGACTGTTCCCGTCGATTGACATAACCATGAAGACGAGACTGAATAGTCGGGCTGACCTCTCCAAGGAAAAACCGCCGACATTGAAAGGTGCGATGGACGAATATTTCTATCAGAAATATGGGGAGTCCAAACAGGTTAGATATATCAATGGTATGATTGTCGTTCCTGTAGCATACTGTAGGACGCAAAATCCAATGTTCTACCGAGTGGACACCAATCGTTACACCCCACAGGGACGTGAACGTATTCACCGCATGCTTGCTAAATCTGAATATGGAGAAACGCTGTTGAAGTTGAGTAGAGATAACGACACGAATCATAGTATCGAATTCTGTGACAACCGCCTATCAAGATTTGTGGCATCAAAGGGTAAGTGTGAACTCTCAAAGGTGTCCCTTGCGTTTGAAGATGTGGAATGCATATATCTTAATCCACCAAGCCAAGGTGGTACGGATGAATATGCAAACCTCAGAATCGTACACAAAGATATAAAGAGCCTTATCTATTCTAATGACGTGAAAATCATCAAGTCCCTCATCGATTTATTCGATTGTAGGGCACCTGCCAAGATTGCAAAGCTCAACAAATGGAGAGCTAAAGCAGGATTGGAAGCAATTAACCTTATAACAATTAACCAGACTTTGAAGTAACTGTATTAGCAATAAAGACTTATCCCATGGAACGCCGTGTGCAATGAAAGTTGCTTGCACGGTGTGGCTCGGGGCGAAAGGCGTGAAAGCGTCTGACCTATCGAGATTGCTCTTAAAAGAGGAGCAGACGGCAGCATACAGTGTGGAGATCTGGAAGCGTTTCCGTAAATGGGGTGGTATCCCTACGGGTATCACACAGAACGTAAAAGACCTGTTAGCCAGCCGGGAGATTGAGAACATCTTTGAAAACTCGGACTTTATCCTGATGCTCAACCAGGCATCTGGTGACAGACAGATCCTTGCAAAACAGCTCAACATTTCCCCTCACCAGCTTTCTTATGTAACGAACAGCGGGGAAGGTGAGGGACTGGTCTTTTATGGCAGCACCATTATCCCGTTCAAGGATAAGTTTGATAATTCCCTGATGCTGTATGCCCTGATGACTTCTAAGCCGGATGAGGTGGAAAAGCGTAAGAAACTTGGTATCGGAGAACGGGACGATTAAAGAAATAAACGAAACAAAATAAAACAGAGTAGAGGATGAGCCGGAGGAATACTTCCGGCAATTTTTCTGCCCGGAAATCATGGAGGATTACAAGATGGAAGATTACAGAAACATGGAGAGATGCAGCGGCGAACCTTGCTGCATATTTGCAGAAAGAATCTGTGCAGACAATGAAAAGGAGATTTTGAAAATGGAAAAGGACACAAAGGAAAAAGTGACGGCTGATGAAATGATGGATGACCTTATCTATCTGGCGGAACTGATTGATTTCATGGGAATTACATCTTGTCTGGCTGTAAGGGGAACTTTAAGTGAGCGAATGACAGACAAGCTGACGGATTCCATTGCAGGGATGGCAGATGAAGTGTTGGAGAAATGGGAGGACTATCAGGATAAGACAGAATAACCGGGACAAAGCAGTAAAGGGGATGGTCAAAGTTGCAGGAGCATGAGTATAAGGCGAGAGATAAAACCGTCCAGAAAATGAGCCGGGATGGACTGCGGGAAGAAAACCTCCGGAACAAGGAAGAAAAAAGGATCACCGGGCGGGATACGGATACCGAGATTTCCCGCAGTGAGAAGAAAGAGGAACTGGATTTTAGTAAACGCAGACATGAACGGCTGAAAGAAGAACGGGAGATGGAACAGCCGGAGCAGAGTTCCAGAAAACCCAGATATAGTAGGGAACATGCAGATATATTGGATGATGAACAAGATATAGCAACTGATGCGGATGTAGAAGAGGGGCTTACAGACGATAGCAGCGAGAACCCCAAATCTGCCTTTCGTACAGAGAGTATCCGTGGACAGCCAAGAGGGGAACGGGCATATCTGGAGACAGTTGCAGACAGCCGGGATCTTCGGAAGAAAAAGATGGTCAGGGATTATGCTGCAAAGGAAAGAAGGAAGGAAAAGGAGACTTCCAGAGAAGAAAAAGCAGCCAAAAGAGAATCTGCCCGTTACCGGGAAACTTCCGAAGTGATGGAAGATTCCCTGGATAAGTTCCACGAGGAGATCAAAGGCAAGTCCAAAAGGGAACGGGTGCTGAAGGAACAGCGGAAAAAAGTTTCCCGTCTGTCTTTTGGTGATGAGGGTGACGGCATGGTACATGGTGCCGGGATCGGTATCCGGAATCCGGCATCGGCAGTCAAAGATGCGGCAGTCACAGCAGCACACTGGAAAACGCACGAAGAAGAGGATGAAAATGCGGCAGTGGAAGGGGCACACCGGGCAGAGCTTGTCGGGGAAAGCCTTGCAAGGAAATCCATCTACATGCGGGAACGGCTGAAAGGGCGAAGGGAAGAATCCCGGAGATTAAAAGAAAGCGTCCTGGATGAAGCAGAAAGGAGCAGGCTGATATTTGAGACTGCCTATGGAAATGAAGCGAAGGACGCAGTGAAAAGAGAAGCAGAGAAGAAAAAGAAATCTGCCCTGCAGAAACTCTTTCAGAAGAAGCGTTACCAGAAGCAGTATCAGGCAGCCAGACAGAGTAAAAAAGTAAAGGATGCAGCGATCACTTCCGCACAGAAGTTTACGGAAAAAGCGAAAGATGCCGTCAAGATGGTGGCGGCACAGAACCGGGGGATTTTTGCCACGGTAGCTGTCTTTGCTCTGATCTTTGTGCTGATCGCAGCCAGTTTTACCAGCTGTACGGCATCTTTGCAGGGAGCTTCTTCAGCAATCATCTCTACCAGCTATTCCAGTACGGATGAAGATATTTATGCCGCTGAAAATGCGTACCGTGCCTTGGAAGAAGCACTGAATACACAGATCAATCAGATGGAATCCACCCATCCGGATTATGAAGAATACCGGTACCAGATTGATGAGATC
>JALFLM010000133.1 GCA_022774705.1 Lachnospiraceae bacterium
AACTGACCAAAAACATTTACAGAGTAACTATCGGCGATGATTCGGAATTCAAAATTTCTGCTATCCAGAAGAAAACTCAGGAGATTCTGCATACTCTTGGAATAGACCTATTACGTAAAAAATGAGGTTTCAGTGTTATAAATAATGTCGGAGGGATGCGATGAATGGAAACACTTGCTTTTCAGGCAAAGCTGGACGAGGTATCGGCCATGATTTCTCTTGAACTATTGGCCATTCCCTTATTATGAGCTAATATTTAAGGGAAAGAGAGGAGGGGTAAGGGAATGCGAAGCTTCAACTATTCCGCAATCAGAGATCAGAAGGAACTATGTTGTACAGACTTAAATGGCTGAAGAATTGGTACACGGAGGATAAGAACTATGATTACATTTCTTACAAGCAGTCCCACAGGCGCCCTTGATGGCAGCTATGTGGTGGACGGACTGGATCCATCCAATGCATTTACAGACAATTTAAAGAAATACTGGAAGGAAAATGCCAGAGTGTTAATGATCACTGCTTTTCCTTCTGAACATGCAGCCAGCGATCAGATGACAGGCTTCTTCAGAGATGCAGCAGTGAAAGCGGGCTTGTCTGTGAGCTGTTTTGATCTCTGGGATGACAGAAGCTGTGATACTTCCAGAGAAGCACTGCTCTCTTACGATGTAATTTTTCTTGGAGGCGGTCACGTGCCAACCCAGAATGCCTTCTTTAAGAAGCTTTTCCTGAGAGAAAATATTCGGGATTTTGACGGCATTGTGATCGGCATCAGCGCAGGCTCCATGAATGCGGCAGATATCGTCTATGCGCAGCCTGAGGAAGCCGGAGAGGCAACAGACCCATTCTATCAGAGATGGATTACAGGTCTTGCCCTTACAGATATTAATGTTCTCCCCCATTACAACATGGTGCATGATTATTACAAAGATGGCATGCATCTGTTCCGGGAAATCACATGTCCTGACAGCGAAGGCCATAAATTCCTTGCACTGGCAGATGGAAGTTATCTGATGATCACCCCGGAAGAAACAAAAGTCTATGGTAATGCATGGAAACTTTTCCCTGACAGAATCGAGAAGATCTGTCATACAGGTGAATATAAAAAACTTATATAGATTTCATAAGGTGTCAGGTAGTAAATATTATTTTATTAAATTTATAGTTTATTTATTGTCACCTGACACCTTGCAGTCCTCCTGGATATGGATGTACTATAATTACAAAAAACAATCGACAGCTTCTTCTGATCAGATACTGCTTGCAGATATTTTCAAATGCAGGTTTGGGAAAATTAAATGCTTTTTATGTCTGATTCTTTTAATGCCTGCGTATTTTCAACATCATATCCCATCAGTAATCTTTTTCGTCTATAGCTTAAAAATAAATTTATCGCTGCGGTACATGGTTCGTGTAATTTCCACAATCCTTTCCAAAGGCTGTGAAATGCAGCGGGAGGTCAGTACAAGACTTGGAGCGTATCCTTTAATATTAAGAAGGGTACGTTCTTTTTTTGTGAGCGTAGACACGGTAAGCTGAGTATTGTCGGAAACCAGATTAGTGTATCCGTAGTTATGGATATAATCAAATACTGAAATAATTGAAGTACCTTCCTGTGAAATACAGGGAAAGAGATCTTCCGAAAGGTAGCTGATATGTACCTCAACTTCCTAACAAATTAACTCTCGTTCTTCCTTATATCCCGTATTCTTCGTACAATGCCCCCATGAAAACCATAATGGCATCTTTATATCGTTCGTTTTCAATTGGCTTTCGCCACAGCCACGAAAGATAATCTAATTCCCACTCAGAATACTCTCCAAGCTCCAAATTCAACTTTGCTCGGGCAAAACTATCAATAGCATCCTGCTTTGCATCTTCTGTATCATCTGCATCATACGGATACCAGCTCTCAAAATCATCCATCATTTCTCTGAATACTGCAAAAGCTTCCTGAATATCTTCATGCATCTGTTTCTTCCTCCGAAGTCGTTAAGAAACGCATCACTTCCTCAAAAGAACGTTCACTATTGGTAAATGCCTCCATCAGTTCCTTGCTTCGAAGTTCATCTCTTTTTCTCATCAGTTTCTCAAGTTTATCCAGTTCTGCTTCATATGTGTCTTTTGCTTTCGAAACCAGTTCTTTTTGTCCTCAGTCAGGCACGGTCGATTTCCTGTATCAATACCCTCCTTTTCATTCGATATTCTGATGTATATTCAGGAAGGTGATGCAGAGAAAATTTCAGCAACCGTATAAGTATAGTTTACTGTGTTTGTGAGGGATAAAGCAAAAGCCTGCAGTCCACATCAGGTTGCTGAGGAGAAGAATCAGGAACAGGAACGTAAGCTAATGACAATCAGGAAATGAATTGAAGTGGAAGACAAAGGTGTCACCAAAATGGCACCCCCTGGTGGATTCCAGTCTGTCACCCTAATTAATGAATCCGGTCTTTATTGTTCTATGATCGGATCAAAAAGAACTGATTGAGCAGTATTGACTTTTGGAGCAGTAGATACTACAATATAAATACAAAAGGCAACCGCCCACAAGAGGTTGACCAGTTAAAGGTATAAACATAGAAATTCCACCCTATCGCTCGCCAAAGTTTCAAGGGTGGTTTTTCTATGCCGGAAACATTACTTTGTAAACGTTAGAAAGAACGTCAGTAATGCTAAAATGAACATGCCAAAAGACATCAGGTCTTTGAAATCAAAATGATTATTATCCATTAGCACCACCTCCATCCTATGTAGAATAGAGGTCAACACACCCTGTAACACGGTTGCTGATTTTTATCTTATCACATATTATATATGCTTGCAATAACCCCAAATAGAAATATTAATGAATAACTCAGGAGTTGATGAAAGAATGGAATTATTCTCATTCACAGTTTAAAAAGATATTTGATTTGTTGTTAATGGATAAGCTCTGGACGGAGGAGAATTCAGAGGATATACAGACACTTAATTGAAGTACCGGATTACACGGTAAACGCACGTTTTTAGGGATGTTCAAAGAAAGCTAAGTTTGAAAAGAGATATTGATAAAGCTGTACAAAATAATTTGTCGGGTTGTAATAAAAACAGGAAGGATGAGGAAATCTATTGAATCGTTATGAAATTGAGATAAAACTTCCGGTAAAGAATCTGGATGATGTAAAAGAACAATTGCGCAGCAAGGGATTTCAGGAAGAAGCATTGATTCGTGAATGTGATATGTATTATAACAGTTTGTATCATGATGTGAAAAAATTGGGCGAAGCACTTCGAATCAGGAAAAGTACAAATCTGTCTACCGGTAAATTACAGGCACAGATTAACTTCAAGGGGAAAAAGATAGATGATGTCTCCATGTCGCGACAGGAATATGAAACTCTGGTAGAAAATCCGGAGACTATGGAGAAAATACTGATTGCACTTGGATTCGAACCCGCAGCCGGTGTACAGAAAATAAGATGTTACATGAAACGTGACAATATGACAGCATGTCTGGATCAGGTGGAGAATCTGGGCGATTTTCTGGAATTGGAAATGATTGCGCCAGAAGAATCCATGCGTGTACGGTATTTGCAGGGAATGGAAAAACTCTTAATAGAACTGGGGTTATCTATGAAAGAGACTGTGAGGACTTCTTATCTGAGTATGCTGGCAGGGGAAAGCGACTGAGGAATATGAGCAGTATAAACAGTATGAGTAATATGAACAGTATGAGCAGTATGAGTACTGCAACCGATATTCCCTTTGCAGATGAATATGAAAAACTGAAACTTCTTATTTCCCAGGGACAGTTTGAACTGCTTTTTCCGGAATCAGAATCCCAAAGCTGTATTCGGCTGGTTTATCTGATGAATGATGCGGTGGAAAGCTTTCTTGTATTTCACGGGGCTGTACTGACAGGGGAATATCAGGCTGATTTTCAGGGGGAACTGCAGGGAACTCTGAAAAAAAGCGGAGATCGGTATGCGCTGGTTATTCACCAGGGAGATCAGGTTTTCACATTGTTTTTTCGGAACCTCACTTTGGAAACGCATTTGTTTAATTATGGGAAAACGGGTCATTTCTGGGTAGAGGGGTATGAATATCTGAGACAGCTGGAATATCGGATTGCTATTCTTCGTGATAAACGGGAGTATCTGGGTGAAGATTTCTGTTCAGATGAAGAGCGGAGGCTGTCTTACCTGGCAGAATTTCCACCGTTGAATTTCTGCTGCTACCCTGCGGTACCGGACAGGTATCTGGTGCCTTCTTATCCCTGGTGGCAGGTATCTGAAGATGCCCTGAATGAAATGAAGAATCTTGCCGGGGAAGCCGGCGACCGAAGTCTGATACGCTGGCTTACACTGTATGCACGGTTTCCATGGAAAGTCATTGCAAAACAGATTGCCCGTCTTTTACACACAGTCAGACATGCAGAAGTGGTGGATCTGATTGAACAAAGACTGTCCCGTGCGGCAGGAATTTATCAGGACCGGGTGTTTGAAGAGGCGGAAGAAATCAGAATTCAGAAAATAAAAGAAAAAGCGGAATTAAGAAAAAAAGAGTTGGAGCAATCGGGAAAACGGGTGGAAATGCTGAAGGAAGAGCCGTTTTTATATGCAAAAGATTCTGTTGAATATAAAATTCATTTGATGATCTGGAAAACCGAAGGAAAGAATCGGCAGGTGGATGTGGAGACATTTTGTTTATGAAATAGGCCTTTGGTAATGAACCGGAAAACCATTGTTTTATAAATAATGTCGGAGGGATGCGATGGGAGTGTTTTCAACTACAACTGAATAAAAAATGTGCTTCAATTACGAATGTCCGCGTGACTATTAATTGCGATAAATCAGAAAAGATAAATGTATGGAAAGGGAGTTTTAATCACATTTTAATATTGCTCCAATCACTTTAAGCCTTTTTATACCGCATATGATAAGGTATGATTAAAAGGAGGGAACGGCATGAACAATTGTTGAAAAAGACAAGGCGGAATATGTGACGAATTCCTTAAATAAAAAAGGTTATCAGGTTACAATAAAAGGATGAGTCCGTTAATACGGGCAGATTGGAATAAAAAGTGAAAAAGATAATTTTTGAGGGTGTAGGTACTGCAATGGTTACACCCATGTATGAAGATGGTAAAATCAATTATCATGTATTTAAACAACTGTTGGAGATGCAGATTGAGAAAAAAGCGGATGCAGTAATTATTGCAGGCACAACAGGAGAAGGCTCAACACTTTCTGACGAAGAACATATTGCACTTGTGGAATATGCGGTGAAAACAGTTCATGGAAGGATTCCGGTAATTGCAGGAGCAGGAAGTAATAATACGGCACATGCTATTTATATGTCAAAGCAATGTGAAAAAGCAGGAGCAGATGGTCTGTTTCATGTAACATCTTACTATAATAAGACATCACAGCAGGGACTGTTTTTACACTTTAAAGCGTGTGCAGAAGCAACTTCACTTCCTATTATTTTGTATAACGTACCATCCAGAACAGGTGTCAATATTTTCCCAGCTACCTATAAGAGGCTTAGTGAAATAGATAATATTGTAGCCTGTAAGGAAGCGAGTGGTAATTTTTCACAAATTGCAAAAATTGCAGCACTTTGCAAAGATAATTTAACAATTTATTCCGGCAATGACGATCAGATTACATCAGCTCTGGCATTAGGAGGAAAAGGTGTCATATCAGTACTATCAATATATGCCCTGAGGAAACGCATCAAATATGTACCTCTTATTTTGCAGGAGATACAGAAAAGAGTGATAGTTTTCAATTGCAATATTTGGAACTGATAGAAGCGCTGTTCTTAGACGTAAATCCGATACCTGTAAAGCAGGCAATGCGAGCTATGGGATATGAAGTAGGGCCATGCAGACTGCCTCTGTGTGATATGGATCCGACTAATGCAGAGAAGCTGTACAAAACACTTAAACAGTATGGATTGATAAGCGGAGGGGTAAGAGCAGGTTCTGTTACCGTCTCAGGAATGAAGAATACCGGCAATGTGCTTCGTGGAAATGTATAAAAGGAATAGGTTCTGAATCCTTGAGCGAGCGGGAAACCTTGAAAAATCAATGGTTTCCCGCTCGGGTTTATTTGTAGATCCCTCTATTCTGATTCTGCCGTTTTTACTTCTTTAACCGTTACTTTTCCGTCGCGTATCGTTCCCCGGATTACATCTCCTGTTTTTGCATATAAAAGCATTTCATTGTCTGCAAATTTTGCTTTGTATACGATTCCGTTTTCTGTTCCCATATATACCCAGGTGTTGCCTTCCACGTCTGCGTACTGCATTACAGCGATTGTAAATTCCACGTTTTCTGCTTCAGTTTCAGCGGCAGAAGAACTGCCGTCGTCGGTGCTGTCTGCAATTTCACCCGACAGGTTATCGATTACTTCCTGCGGAGGATTTAATCCCATTTTATCTATGTATCTGCTGATACATTCTTCTCTGGAAGATGCGACTACAACTTTGCCGTAATCCTTTACGTTTACGGTATAATACATTTTAACGAGACCGGCGTTGTCTTTTAATACACCGAGGTATGTCAGTTCTCCGTCTACATTTATCAATGTAGGAAATGATGCCAGATAAGAGTACTGCTGTACTTCACCTTCTGCTGCATTCATGGCAGATTGTTCGTTGGCTCCGGGTATCTGGAAATATCTGCATTCTCCTGTCCGTTCATTGGCCATGATAAAACCAAGATTGGAGCTGTCAGCTGCCATGGAAGTAACACCGGTATAAATGTAAATATCACCGTCCTGTGCAATATATCCGAAATCGGCTCCGCTTTCGCGTTCATCATCTTCGCCATATTCAATGGATGTCACCTGTCTGCATCCGGTGTTGGCCCCGACAAACGTGCCGTTCCAGAACCCGTTCTTATTTTTATAAGAGAGATTATACAGATCACATATCAAAATTCCGTCCACGACATCATCTGCCCATTCGGGTACATCTTCCAGATCAAAGTACTGGCTTTCTCCGGTTATCGGATTGGTGATGATGGCGCCGGTTACTACATCACCGTTAAACAGGCCGATTGTCTTTGTATAAACGCTGGAAATATACCAGGGATTTCCTTCTTCATCAATTTCAAAATGAGAGTTATTGAAAATCAGTGTCGGAAACTGCTGATGAAGATGCCGGTTCAGGTCCATGGAAAAATAGGCAGAAGGAATATATTTCATGCCTTCCGGTAATTCCACATAGTCAGCTGTCATCGTAGTAGGTGAAACCGTTACATAACCTGTTGCGCCGCTGTCCTTATTTTTCATCCATTTGAAGAAACCGGCATATTCCAGCGGAGCAGCTTTAACTGCATCGCCGTTTACATTAAGCTGAATATAATCCTCCGAAACATTAAATGCCGAAAAATTCTGAATCGATCCGATTTCTCTGTCTCCCAGCTGTTTTGCGGATGCCGTATCCATCAATGCAATGCTGTCGCTGTCATCTTCAGAAAGAATCATACCTACAGAATCCACTTCTTCCACCGGCAGAATGTCAGCGTAATCATCTGCATGAAAAATCTGAAATCCCGTGCATAAACCAATAACAATTACCAGGATCACCACAAACGGGAGAGCTGCTGCACCAAGAAATATCCGGCGTATTACAAAATTTTTTTTCGTTTCTCCCATGGTATTTGCATGCATCAATCCGACAAGTATCAGACTGGTAATGGCCAGAATGCCTGTCATTACAAAAAGCTTCAGCCACATTTCCAGTGCATGAATATTCCATGGAGATGGCCAGAGATAATTCAATATCCATTCTATCAGGACCGTTATGGTCAGAAGAACCACTGCTTTTTTCTTCATCTTTAAATCTCCTTCTTTGTAACGGTTCAGAGCCAGGCAGATTTGCACAAAAAGTGCGGCGCATGCCTGCATTCAGGAGCACTTGTATGTGAAAATCTATTTGACGGATACGCCGCACCGAGGAAACACGCCGTGTCTTCGAGGTTGGCTCTGAACAGTTAATTTTTCTTTTTATTATATCATAGCAGGAAATTTTCCGGAAACCAATAAGTATTATCCAGTTATGACGCAGGAAAAATATCTATCAGCGGTGCTCAGTCTTTATCTGCTTTGACAGGATTCTGTATTCTGCGGAAAGCGGATGATGTCATTGGGAGTACACCGCAGCAGCACAATTTAAATAAGTTTTATTTACTTTCATTAAAAATTTGTATTTACCTGTAACCTGTGCTATAGTGATATAAATGTCTGCGGCTGTCCGGTAATATTCCCATGCCCGGTTGTATGAACGGCTGCAGCAGGTATTCTGCCTCAATGCAGGCTGTTCAATGCTGTGTTGGGCAACGAAAGAAAGAGAGGGATTGATATGTGGACGAGAAGAGAACTGAAAGACCGCGCCAAACAGGCTTTTAAGAGAAATTACTGGAAGTGTGTTCTGGTGGCTCTGGTTCTGGCCATTCTGGTGGATGGAGCCGCTACTGTAACCAATAAGTATTCAACGTCCAATGCGCAGAATGCGGTTACCGGTGGCGGGCTGGATTTAAGTCCGGACGTACTGCTGGAAGATGGGGATGTATATTCGGAAGATGGGGATGTATATTCAGAAGATGGTTATATGGTTTATGAAGAGGGTGATTTATCTTCGGCATCCGGGATTCTGGATTCCGCAGGCGGTCTGATTGCCACACTGGGCATCAGTCTGATTCTGATTATTATGGCTGCGGCAGTGGCGATCGGGATTTTTGTATGCAACCCCATTGAAGTGGGTGGCTGCAGCTTCTTTCTGGACAATGCGTCAGATCCGGAGGAGCAGCCGGGTCCGGGCAGGCTGTTTTTTGCCTTCCAGAGCGGCGGCTATATGAATATTGTGCTGACTCTGTTTCTGCGAAACCTGTATACGGTACTCTGGACATTTCTGTTTATTGTTCCGGGTATTATCAAAAGCTACGAATATCGCATGATTCCGTATATTCTCGCAGAAAATCCGGATATGGACCGCAGGGAGGCATTTCAGTTAAGCAAAGATATGATGCAGGGTGAGAAATGGAATGCGTTTGTGCTGGATCTGTCCTTTATCGGCTGGCAGATACTCAGCGGCATCACCCTGGGTATCGTGGGCATTTTCTGGACGAATCCCTATGTATATGCAACCAATGCGGAGCTTTATCTGGAATTAAAGCCGGGAAATTAAAGCCGGGAAGAGGGACTTATCAGTTTTGAACAGTCACCTGAAAATCCGGGATTTCAAATTTTTAAAAAAAACTGTTGACAAATCCTGATTTCGTGCTATAATTCGTTACAAGCAAAGGCGCTGAGGAAAAAACCTCGGTGCCTTTTTCTTTTTCCTGGAATAAAGAAAGAATAACTTTTATTGATTAAGAGGAGGTTCAGTCTATGTATTCATCAGTTGACGTTATTTGGACTTTAATCGGTGCCGCATTGGTATTCTTTATGCAGGCCGGTTTTGCACTTTGTGAGGCAGGTATGACCCGTGCGAAAAACACAGGTAATATCATCATGAAAAACTTAATGGATTTCTCCATCGGTACTCCTGCTTACTGGCTGGTAGGTTTTGGTATCATGTTTGGTGGCAGCGGTGCTCTCATCGGCGGATTTGATCCCTTCATCCGCGGTGATTATGATTTTGGATCATTACCGGTTCTGTGTTATGTAATTTTCCAGACTGTTTTCTGTGCGACAGCAGCAACCATCGTAAGTGGTTCCATGGCAGAACGTACAAATTTCAAGGCTTACTGCTTATACAGTGCCATGATTTCCCTTTTCGTATATCCCGTATCCGGTCACTGGATCTGGGGCGGCGGCTGGTTATCAAGCCTCGGCTTCCATGATTTTGCCGGAAGTACTGCAGTACATATGGTAGGTGGTACAGCAGCATGTGTTGGTGCATCCATTCTTGGACCCCGTATCGGTAAATATGACAAGAACGGTAAAGTACATGCAATCCCCGGACACAATCTGACAGCTGCAGCCTTAGGTGTATTTATCCTGTGGTTCTGCTGGTTCGGTTTCAATGGTGCAAGTACTGTAGCAATGAGTACCGATGCAGATATGTTATCTGCAAGCCGTATCTTCATGAATACCAACATGTCAGCAGCAGTTGCAACATGTGTTGTTATGGTCTTTACATGGCTCCGTTATAAGAAACCTGATGTTTCCATGTCCCTGAACGGTGCTCTGGCAGGTCTGGTAGCAATTACAGCAGGTTGTGACCTGGTTACTACAACAGGTGCATTTATCATTGGTGTCTGCGCAGGTTTCGCAGTTGTACTTTCTGTTGAATTCTTTGATAAGATTAAAATCGATGACCCCGTTGGTGCAATCTCCGTACACGGTGTCTGCGGTGCTATGGGTACCATTTTAACAGGTTTATTTGCAGAAGCAGACGGCAGCGGTTTATTCTACGGCGGCGGCTTCCATTTCCTGGGTGTTCAGATTCTGGGTGTTGTATCCGTAATCGCATGGGTTGCCATTACAATGTTCATTATCTTTAAGGTAATCGATAAACTGGTTGGTCTTCGTGTTCCCGCACAGGTTGAAATCGAAGGGCTTGATTACCATGAACATGGTCTGGTAAGTGCTTACTCAGGCTTCAACATTACCGATCTTTCCACCAGCATGGAAGTAAACTCCAATACCGATCTGGGTGAGGATGATTATGAAAAGGCCAGCGAAGCACAGAAGAATGCATCTGTTAAGGTTGTAAGAACAGAAAATACAGAACTTGCAACAGGTATGTACAAAGTTACGATCGTTGCAAAACCCAGCCGTTATGATAAGCTGAAAAATGCATTGAATGAACTGGGCGTAACCGGTATGACTGTTACACAGGTAATGGGCTGTGGTATCCAGAAGGGTGCAGGCGAACGTTACCGTGGTGTTGAAGTGGATGTCAACGTTCTGCCCAAGATCAAGATCGAGGTTATCGTTGGTAATATTTCTGTAGATAAGGTTATTGAAACAGCTAAAAAAGCTCTTTACACCGGTCATATCGGTGATGGCAAGATCTTCGTTTACGCTGTACAGAAGGTCATAAAGGTTCGTACCGGTGAAGAAAATTTTGCAGCACTGAACGATGTGGAATAATTGACAGAGAGTCGTTAATAAAGAAAATTGGTGATAGTTTCGGAGAAACGTTTTCCGAACAGAAAGCAGGCGGTAAGCGATGCAGCTTACCGCCTGTTTGTGGTGGTGCGCCTGGCGGCGCACGTTTCTACCGGGCGGGCGGAATGGCTGCCCGCCAGCCGATTACCCGGCGGGCGTCCATCCGAATGAAAAAATCAGTGAAGGAAAAGATTAAATTCGGTGACCTTAATCCTGAGAGAAGGGGTATTCAGCAGGGTAATGTCATAGTGAAAGCCTTTGCCGACAAACAGGATTACAGGAAGATTATTTTCATTCTGTCGGAAATATACGTCAATATCTTTGTTTTCCCATAAAACGGAAACGTGAGGAAGAATTTCGTGTTCAATTAATGATATACACTTCTGTTCCAGCTGAATCTGCTGGGATTCTTTTAATTCCTGATAGCTCAGATATAATTTTTTCTCAAATGAAGGATTTTTGCAGGCAGCTGATTTGAAGTAACTGCTCATGATCATGTAGAATGCGTAAGTGGTGTTTTTCTGTTTTTCAGTCATAGTAGCCATGAAAGAAATCTCCTTTCAGAATAAAAAATAGAAGTTTAAACCTGATGATACATGGATTCAAAAGATATCATCTGCCTGCAAAAGGGCAGACTATACCTGTGAATTGTCCATGGATATCCTCAGATCAAACTTCAATTGTCTGATTCGGTAAAAATGCAGTTCATATAACTACTATTAATTACTGAAATTATATCAAGGGAATTGTGAAAGGTCAAGAGCATCTTGACATCTTTTGAAAAGATTTATATAATATTCGCATTAATCCGATTGAATAACTATGAATAATCAGCAATGATGAAGGCAGAAAACGAGGTATGAGAATGATGAAAGATTCCGGAAATCGTGCTCTGATTGCCATGAGCGGCGGAGTGGATTCCAGCGTGGCAGCTCTTCTGATGAAGCAGGAGGGGTATGACTGCATGGGAATTACCATGAAACTATATAATAATGAAGAAATCGGTATCAGCAGGGAAAAAACCTGCTGTTCTCTGGATGATGTGGAGGATGCCAGACAGGTGGCGCAGAAGGTGGGGATTCCTTTTTATGTACTGAATTTCAGTGATCATTTTGAAGAATGTGTCATCCGGCGTTTTGTGGACACATGGCAGAGCGGAGGGACACCCAATCCGTGTATCGACTGCAACCGGTTTATCAAATTTGACAGGCTGATGCAGCGGATGCGGGAGCTGCAGTATGATTATGTGGTTACAGGGCATTATGCCAGAGCATGTTTTGATGAAAAGCGGGGAAGATATATATTAAAGAAAGCAGTGGATCTTACAAAGGATCAGAGCTACGTGTTGTATGGCATGGCTCAGGAGCAGCTGGCTCACACCCTGTTCCCTCTGGGGGAATTTCATAAAAGTGAGATCCGGGAAATTGCGGAAAAAAATGGCTTTATCAATGCCAGGAAGCATGACAGCCAGGATATCTGCTTTGTGCCTGACGGGGATTATGCGGCTTTTATCGAGCGCTATACCGGGCAGACGGCAGAACCGGGGCAGTTTGTTCTGAAAGACGGGACGGTGATGGGGACACATAAGGGCCTGATTCGATATACCATCGGACAGCGCAGAGGACTGGGGCTGGCAGTTCCCAGACCGCTTTACGTCTGCGGAAAAGATATGGAGAAAAATGAGGTGATTCTCGGGGAGCAGCAGGAGCTGTTTACCGATACGCTGGAAGCCGACCATCTGAATCTGATTGCGGTGGAAAGAATTGACAAACCGCTGCGCTGCAAAGCGCGGATCCGCTACAAACAGCAGGAAGCTCCAGCAGAGGTGGTACAGCTGTCGGAGGACAGAATCCGTGTGATATTTGACCAGCCCCAGAGAGGCATCACAAAAGGTCAGGCGGTGGTGCTGTACGACGGTGATCTGGTCATCGGAGGCGGAACGATTGTGTGACAGTCTATTGACTTTTTACCATATTATGTTATGATTCTTCTGTCTTATATGGAGAAAATGCGGAGAGAGAGGAACAGAATGAGTTTATTGAATATTGATGATAATTTAATTGATACAGGAATCATGAGGGCAGTCAGCGAGATGGGATTTGAACAGTTTACTCCCATACAGGAGCAGGCGATTCCCGTGATGATGGAAGGAAGGGATGTAATCGGCCAGGCTCAGACCGGTACCGGTAAAACGGCGGCCTTCGGCATTCCGCTGCTTCAGATGGTTGATGCAGAGGATAATTCGCTGCAGGGGCTGGTGCTGTGCCCTACCAGGGAGCTGGCAATTCAGGCGGCGGAAGAGCTCCGCAAATTTGCAAAATATCTTTCCGGCATCCGTGTGCTGCCTGTTTACGGAGGCCAGGATATCACCAGACAGATCCGTTCTCTGAAAAACGGTGTACAGATCATCGTGGGAACACCGGGACGTGTGATGGATCATATGCGCAGACACACGATCCGACTGGATTCCCTGAAAACCGTTGTGCTGGATGAGGCCGATGAGATGCTCAACATGGGATTCAGAGAAGATATGGAGACAATTCTTTCCCAGATTCCCGGGGAGCACCAGACGGTGCTGTTTTCAGCTACCATGCCTCGGGCGATTCTCGATATTACGGGACAGTTTCAGGAAGATCCCGTATTTATCAAGACGATTCAGAAAGAGCTGACGGTTCCTTCCATTAAACAGTATTACTATGAAGTGCGCCGGGAAAACAAGAGAGAAGCAGTGGCGAGACTGCTGGATTACTACAATCCCAAGCGGACTCTGATTTTCTGCAACACCAGGAAAATGGTGGAGGAACTGGCGGAAGAACTGAAGGGAAGAGGATATTTTGCAGAAGGACTGCACGGTGACCTTTCCCAGGCCATGCGTGACCGCGTGATGAATTCTTTCAGGAACGGAACCTGCGATGTGCTGATCGCCACAGATGTAGCTGCGCGTGGAATCGATATCGGTGATGTGGAAGCTGTAATCAATTTTGATGTACCTCAGGAAATCGAATATTACGTGCACCGCATCGGAAGAACGGGACGTGCAGGCCGCAACGGGCGCTCTTTTACGCTGGTAGTCGGAAGGGAAATTTACAAGATCCGTGATATCGAGCGGGTATGCAAAACGAAAATGAAGGCCAGAGCGCTTCCTACTTCTGCTGATATCAATCATGCAAAGGGCGAAAAGGTTCTGACGGAGATAACGGAAATCCTTCATGATGATGAAAAGAATTTATCGGATATGACCCGTATGATCACCGAAAAAATGGAAGAGGAAGACTGTACTGCACTGGAACTGGCAGCAGCTTTCCTGAAGCTTCATATGGGTGAGGAGCTGGAAGATATCCCTGTGGAAAAATATGAACCCAGACGCAGAAGCCGTGATGGTGAAGGGCGTTTTGGTGATGAAAGAGGACGCGGAAGAAGAGGACGCGGTGAAAGAAGAGACCGTGGAGAGAGAAACAGCCGTGAAGAAGGCAGAAACCGCAGTGAAAGAAGCAGCCGCGGTGAGAGGGGAAGCCGCAAAGAGAGAGGAAGCAGAGAAGAAAGACGGAGCCGTTCAGAGAAAAGCTATATTTCTTCCATCGGGAAAAAAGAAAAAGACGCTGCCCGCAAAAAAGAAGAGCACAAAAAAGGAAAGATTGATTTTGCAAAGGAAATTCTGAAAAAAGGAAGAACCGGAAAATTGTAAAAGAAAGCAATTGACATCCTGTGACTTCTATTGCATCTATTACCAACTTTTGAATACGTATTCATGAACAGTAAAATTAACAGGAAGAGATAAAAAACGGTATCTCAGAGGTGAAGTGACGGCAGCAGGCAGAAATGAGGTGAGGTAATGATTACCATGTCGGAGATTGCAAGATTGACGGGTGTTTCCCAGCCTACAGTTTCAAGAGTGCTTAACGGCAATACATCTGTAAATCCGGAGGTGGCAAAGAAGGTGCTGGACTGTGCAAAAGCGCACAATTATCAGCCCAATATCATGGCAAGAAGCCTCAGCGGAAATCAGACCTATCTTCTGGCAGTCATGGTTCCCGATCTTGCGAATCCCTTTTTTGCCGATCTGATCAGGATTATTGAAAGCGAAGCAGGAAATTTCGGTTACAGCATCCTGATTTTCAATACGGATGGCAATCCGGAGAAGGAGCAGAAGTATCTGGCATTTCTTCAGCAGTATCATGTAGATGGTCTGCTGCTGGCGCCGATTCATGCCAGTGAGGAAGGAATCAGGCCGTTCCGGAGTCTGACAATCCCCTGGATTATTTTTACAAACAGGGCAGAGGGGGTTGATTCTGTTTATATTTCACATCGGAAAGCTGGAGGGATGGCAGCAGATCATCTTGTTGCCGCAGGCGCAAAAAAGTATGTGTTTATCGGTAAACGGAATGATTAGAAGTTCGTCGGATTTGAGGAGGAACTTACCGCCTCAGGTGTCAATACGAGGAATAATCTGACGTTTTTCTGGGAAAAGGACCGTCAGAAGACGATGGAACTGCTGTTGGAATTTGCGAAAGAAACTTCCAAAAAGCTGGGAATCTTCGCTTTGAATGATATGGAGGCAATAATCGCAATAAATACTCTGATGGGAGCCGGGATTCCTGTTCCGGAGAGAGTCGCTGTTGTTGGATTTGATAATACCTGCCTGAGCAGGAGAGCGCTTTCTGGTATTACCAGCGTCAGTCAGCCGGTGAACGAGATGGGAAGCCTTGCAGTTAAAAGACTGCTGAAGCGGATAAAAGGGGAAGAGACAGGACCTGCAAGCTATGTGGAATTGAAAGCTGAACTGGTCCTAAGAGGAAGTACGCTGAAAACTCCGTAGCCCGGCAGAGAGAACCGTGACAATGCTGTATGAGAGCAAAAGGGAGGAAAAATGAACTACAGAAAAATTGCTGAAGAAATCTATGAAAAAGTCGGCAAAAAAGAAAATCTTATTTCAGCTGCACATTGTGCAACGCGCCTTCGTCTGGTCATTGCGGACAATAGCAAATGCGACAGCAAGGCGGTTGAGGAAATTGAAGGAGTTAAGGGCGTATTTTTCGCATCGGGACAGCTCCAGATCATTCTGGGAACAGGTACGGTCAATAAGGTGTATGATGAGTTTCTGCAGGTTTCCGGCCTGTCCGCAGCTACCAAGGCTGAGGTAAAACAGGCAGCGGCAGCTCGTCAGAATATCTTTAAGCGTGCGATCAAAACGCTGGGAGATATTTTTGTTCCCATTATCCCCGCTATCGTTGCCAGCGGTTTCCTGATGGGTATCATGGAAGCACTGAATTTCATGGTCAATAACGGTTTCATTTCGATGGATACCACCAGCTCTGTTTACGTATTTGCAAAGCTGTTCAGTAATGTGGCTTATGTATTTCTGCCTATTCTTATTGCCTACAGCGCAGCGAAGGCATTTGGTGGAAATCCCTATCTGGGTGCTGTAATCGGCATGCTGATGATTCATCCCGATCTTCAGAACGCATGGACCGTGGCCAGCGAAGGTGTTCAGGTGAAACAAAGCGTATGGTTTGGTCTGTACGAAATCGATCTGATCGGATATCAGGGGCATGTAATCCCTGTTATTATTGCGGTCTGGGTGATGTGCTTCATCGAAAAGCGCCTGCACAAAATCGTACCGGAAATGTTCGACCTGTTCGTAACACCTCTGGTCAGCGTATTTGCGACCGGTTATCTGACTTACTCTATTATCGGGCCGGTATTTGTCATGATTGAAAATGGAATTATTGACGGTATTCAGTGGCTGATCGCGCTGCCTTTTGGTGTGGGAAGCTTTATCATGGGTGCCTTCTATGCACCTACCGTTGTTGCCGGTGTACATCACATGTATACGGTAATTGATGTGGGACAGCTGGCCAAATTCGGTGTAACCTACTGGCTGCCTCTGGCATCCGCTGCAAACCTGGCTCAGGGTGCTGCTGCACTTGCGGTTGCTCTGAAATCAAAAAATGCCAAAACAAAATCCATGGCTTTGCCCTCTGCCTTAAGTGCCTTCATGGGTATTACAGAGCCTGCTATCTTTGGTGTAAACCTTCGTTACTTTAAACCTTTTATCTGTGGCTGTATCGGCGGTGCCTGCGGTGCTCTGTTTGCCTCCGTTACACAGCTTGGCGCCAGCGGAACAGGTGTAACCGGTATTTTCGGAATCCTGCTCTGCCTGAATATGCCTGCGCAGTATATCATTATGATGGCTGTTTCCATCAGTGTTTCTTTTATACTCACATGGTTATTCGGTTATAAGGATGAAGAAACCAGGACAGTTGAATCTGCTGAAACAGAGAAAAGTGATGCTCCGGAACTAAAAACAGAGTCCAATATCGTTTATGCTCCTGTTGAAGGCAATGTAATTCCTATGGAAGAAATCCCGGATGAAATTTTTGCTTCCGGTGTTCTGGGAGAGGGCGTTGGAATTGAACCTGCAAAAGGAGAAATTGTGGCTCCCTTTGACGGCACGATTACTACTGTATTCAATACAAAGCATGCACTGGGACTGACCAGCAGCAACGGCGTAGAACTGCTGATTCATGTGGGAATTAATACAGTGGAACTGGAAGGAGAATATTACACATCAAAAGTAGCAGGTGGTGATTATGTCAAAACGGGACAGGTACTCCTGACATTTGATAAGGAAGCAATCAGTAAGGCCGGTTATGATGTGACAACAGCAGTGCTGGTTACCAATCCAGACAATTATTCTAAAGTATGCGTGGAAAAAACGGGTGCAGCGGCAGCATTGGATAAGATCATTACTGTGGAAAAATAAGAGAAACTAATTTCATTTACTGCTGTTTTTTTATGGAGGAAAGAAATTATGACGAGAGAAGACGCCTGGAGTTTTCTGAAGGAGTATAATCAGGATGCATTTCATCTGGAGCATGCTCAGATTGTGGAGAAGACTATGCGGTATTTTGCGAGGAAGCTGGGTTACGGTGAAGAAGAGGAATTCTGGGGAATCGTTGGTCTGCTGCATGATCTGGATTTTGAGAAGTTTCCCGAGCAGCACTGTATCAAATCTCAGGAAATCATGCGTGAGCGGGGAATTGATGAGCGGATCATCCATGCCACAGCCAGCCATGGCTATGGAATTACTGTGGACATTAAGCCGGAACACGAGATGGAGAAGGTTCTGTTTGCCGTGGATGAACTGACAGGACTGATTGGAGCAGTTGTACTGATGCGTCCTTCGAAGAGCGTTCAGGATCTGGAAGTGAAATCGGTTAAGAAAAAATTCAAGAGCAAAGGATTTGCAGCAGGATGTTCGCGAGAAGTCATTTCCCGGGGAGCTGAAATGCTGGGATGGACGCTGGAAGAACTGATTCAGAGAACGCTGGATGCGCTGAAGACATTTCAGGATTAATCATTCCGTATCATGACATCTGATAAAAAAGAAAAATCTGAAGGGAAGGAATGGCTTGAAAGAAAAAATACTGACACCTGAAAATCTGATTTTTTCCATTTTTCTGATGTTATGGATCATCAGCCTTGCTGTAGTACTGACGCTGAATTTCCGTCCGCTGTATTATTTTGATGTGGATTATCTTGGTATTTGTGCTTCTTCCGGTCTCGATGAAGAAGTCATACGCAGAAATTATGATGTGCTGATTGATTATAACGGTATCTTTTCACAGGAGGAGCTGGAATTTCCGG
>JALFLM010000139.1 GCA_022774705.1 Lachnospiraceae bacterium
TTTGAGCGTTTCCTGAACCCGGAACGGGTCTCTATGCCCGATATTGATGTGGACTATGATTACAGTCATAAAGATGAAATTATTGCATCAGAAGCAGAGAGTAACGGGAAAGACCGGTTTGCCAAGATACAGACGTTTACCACGCTTCAGGTAAAAGGACTTCTGAGGGATCTGGTAAAAATCGCAGGGTATCCGGTATCTGTTGGCTCCCGGCTTTCCAAATTAACAAATGGATGCGATACACTTCAAAAAGCGTGGGACAACAATCCGGATTTGCAGCAATACATTAATTCAGAGTCGGGGCTGCAGCACATCTGGAAGATTGCTTTAAAACTGGAAGGGACGAAAAAAGCTGCATCTACTCATGCATGCGGGCATATTCCAACACTGGAAAAATGTGAAGAACTTTTCCCCTGTTCCCTTGACCAGGATTCCGGATACCTGATCTGTCAATATGATATGGTACAGGCAGAACATTTAGGAAACCTGAAAAAGGACCTTCTGATGCTTCGAAACCTGACTGTGATAGATACTGCACATCGGGCAGTAGAAGAGAAGTACGGCATAAAAATTCCTTTATGGACAGATGAGATCCTGAATGATCCGGATGCACTGTCCTTGATTTCCCAGGGGAAAACCAATGGGGTATTTCAGCTGGAATCAGAAGGCATGAAAAACTTCATGAAGGAATTGAAGCCGAACTGCTTTGAAGATATCATAGCAGGTGTTGCCCTGTATCGTCCCGGGCCGATGGATTTTATCCCTGACTATATCAAAGGGAAACATCATCCTGAAGGCATAACATATCTGGTTCCGGAACTGGAAGAAATCCTTGCTCCGACTTACGGGCAGATAGTTTACCAGGAACAGGTTATGCAGATCGTACAAAAGCTGGCCGGTTTCTCTATGGGAAGGGCAGACGTAGTACGACGAGCAATGGGTAAGAAAAAAATGGAAATCATGCTGGCAGAAAGAGAGCATTTCATTGAAGGCAGTAAAGAACTGGGGATTCCCGGCTGCATTCAGAACGGGATCTGCAGAGAAACCGCTGAAACCATATATGATGAGATGATCGATTTTGCGAAATATGCATTTAATAAAAGCCATGCAGCTGCTTATGCAGCGATTGCCATGCAGACTGCATATCTGAAAGCACATTATCCGATGGAGTTTTATGCTGGTCTATTAACATCTGTAATGGATGATACAGACAAACTGGCTCCTTATATCACAGAATGCAGGAGAAATCAGATCAAAGTTCTCCCGCCTGATATTAATACCTCCACAGAAGATTTTACGGTATCGGAGAATGGAATCCGTTATGGGCTTTCTTCCATTAAAAAAGTCGGCAGGGAAGTTGTCAGGAAAATCATTATTGAGGCCCGTAAAAAGCCATTTCAAAACCTGTATGATTTTCTGGAGCGAAACCCGGGATGTAATGTCAGGGCCTGTCTGAATTTGATATATGCAGGAGCTTTTGACTCAATTGAAAGCAACAGGCATACTTTAGCCGAAAATGCAGGGCCTATAATATTGTCTATCCGAAAAGAATCAAAAAATTCTGTAGAAGGGCAGATGTCATTGTTTGATTTGTTTCCGGAAAAGCTTGAGAAATATGTGATGGTTGAAGCGGAACCATATTCATACATGGAGATTCTTGAAAAAGAAAAAGAAGCTTCCGGCATCTATATTTCAGGACATCCGGCAGAGTGTTTCGACCAGGTACGGGAAATATCCTTTACGGATCTGTGCTGTCTGGATGGGATGGATGAAGAAACGTCAGTTTTTGTAAAAGGCATTATCTGCGAAAAACGTGTAATATATACGAAGAAAAGCGGAGAAAAAATGTGTTTTATAAAACTGGAAGATCAGACAGGAGAAAACACTATTGTTGTATTTCCCAATACATACGAAAAGTATGGAGATAATCTGGAAGAAAACGATCTGGTATTCCTGTCAGGAAAGATTTCTTCAAATGGAGATGATACGGTATCAGTAGTAGCAGATGCTATTCATAAGGTTCCTGCCGGAACGAATCTGAATCAAAGTATCTGGGTACATTTTCAGACCACAGAAGACTTTCAAAACCAGATAGGGAAGCTGATCCAGCTGGCAAACACTTATCATGGGTCTTTATTTCCGGTTTATTATCAGATTGGAAAAGATTCATCGGGTTCTATACACCAGTATGTAGATGCGTTATTCCCCTTTCTGGAAGAAGCAAAATCTATTTGGGGAAGCAAAAATGTAAAAATATGGAAAAGATAAAAAGCCGGTCCCTGCAAAGGGGCTGGCTTTTCTTAAGCAAATCTACCCGGCTATTTGTTACAGCAGGGAAATAATTGCAATTACTTTTATTCCACTGTGACCGATTTCGCCAGATTTCGGGGCTTATCAACGTTGAGTCCTCTGGCGATGGAGGTGTAGTAAGCAATCAACTGCAGGATTACAACCGTCGGCAGACCGGTGAAAAGATCGTCCTTGACCGGTACGGTCAGGTGCAGGTCACAGACACCTTCGGGAACCTCGGCATTTTCTTTCGTGATCAGGATCACGTAGGCATTTCTCGCCTTGACCTCGCGGATATTGGAGATCGTCTTGTTGTAAACCGCGTCCTGGGTTGCGAATGCGACAACCGGGATTCCTTCCTCAATCAGGGCGATGGTGCCGTGTTTTAATTCACCTGCTGCGTAGGCTTCCGCATGAACATAGGATACCTCTTTCAGTTTCAGAGCACCTTCCATGGAGAATGCGTAGTCGAGACCGCGTCCGATATAGTAGGCATGCTCCGCATCCTTCAGATGTTCTACGGCATTTTCGATGATTTCCTTATGGCTCAAGATGCTGGAAATGGCATCAATACATCTATACAGATTTCTGATAAATTTTCTGCCTTCTGCTTCCGTAAAAATACCGCGTACCAGAGCGCATTTGCAGGCCAGCAGATAGAAGACGGAGAGCTGAACGGAGTAGGCTTTTGTACTTGCTACAGCGATTTCGGGGCCGGCATGGGTATAGAGAACATAATCGCTTTCACGGGCGATGGAGGATCCCTTTACGTTTACGATTGCCAGCACTTTGGAACCGCAGGATTTTGCCAGCCGCAGGGCAGCCAGTGTATCGATCGTTTCACCGGACTGGGAAACCACGATGGTCAGCGTATGCTCATCGATCAGCGGTGTGCTGTAGCGGAACTCAGATGCAATATTGACGGAAACAGGAACCTCAACGATGGGTTCGATAACTGCTTTTCCAACCATACCCGCATACATGGCTGTACCGCAGGCTACCACATTGATATTGGTAAAGTTCTTAAAGAATTCATCTTCAATTCCTTCCGCTTCAAAACAGGGAAGACCGTTCTTCAGGCGGGGAGTGATAGTTTTCAGGATTGCTTCGGGCTGTTCATAAATTTCCTTCAGCATGTAATGAGGGAAGCCCATCTTCTGAGCGGATTCCACATCCCAGTTTACCTCCAGAATCTCAGGCTCTGTTTTAACACCATTTTTATCAAACAGATCGATGTGATCCTGATGCAGAACCATGAGATGGTATTCGGGAACAACAAAGTACTGTTTGCTGTACTTGATCACCGCAGTGATATCGGATGCCACGAGGCTTCCTTCCGGTGTGGAGGTTGCCACCAGCGGGCTTACGTTGCGGATGCAGAAAATACGGTCGGTAAAGCCTTCAAACAGGATACAGAACGCAAAGCTTCCTTCCAGCTCCCGAACAGCTTTTCGGATGGCTGCTTCCGGTTCTCCATCATAAAAATGATTGAGAAGAGCAGCAACAACTTCCGTATCAGTTTCGCTGACCAGCTGATCTTTCAGGTTGAATTTTTCAATGATTTCGTGATAATTTTCAATGATACCATTGTGAATCAGAGTTACCTTTCCGACCTGATGAGGATGGGTGTTGTTGGATGTCACGCCGCCGTGGGTAGCCCATCTGGTATGTCCAATACCGCAGTGTCCATCATCGTCAGATAATTTCAGAAGCCGGCAATAATATATTTTTTGCCGGCTTTTTAATTGAATGAGCTGGAGGATTAAGGGTTGTTCCCGGCTGATTTACGGATAACAGAGAAGTTGATTAAAAAGAACACGGACGAATTTTTTGAAACTGAAACAGTCAAATAATAGGTTGGATTTTTCATAGTATGATTTTTGGTTAATGGTCAATGGATACAATGAATCGATAATGAACATGAAAATGGGCACAAATATGAGAAACATATAAAGGCCGCGCAAACTATTCGTTAAAGCTGTGTTTCGCGAATAGTTATAGATTGCTCTTTTCACACACTGATCCAGATGCCAAACGAATAATTAACTTTCAGGTAATTTACCTGAAAGTTAATTATTATCGCGCCGCATAGGAAGCTTTTCAATATTCCCTGTCCCCAGAGGCATATTCGTTCATGCAGATATCCAACACTTCTCTTCCTGGCTGAATCAGAGATTCTTCATAGTGACATTTCCACTGCACATTTTCGTCCATATGACCATCAGTAACTCCATCAACGGTTTCACCGCTTTCAATTGGACTGTTATTTTCATATATGTAAGAAAGCAGGTTGTAAGCATGATTGACAACCCAGTTTGGTTCCATATCATGAAAATGATACTGCAGATCCGGCAAATTCAGTGTACTCATGCCCAACGTATCGATCAGCATATCTTCAGTTCCGCTGACATTGAAAAAACGGACATTTACTGCAAAATAAATGAACCTGTCTTCTTCCGGGATCATATGTTCGCGTATTTGTTCCGCAGTAAACATCTTCCCCGATGTCTGGAATAAAACCGCCTCACATTGAGGATACATTTCAACGAGTGCCTCCAGATAATCCATGAGCATTTCTGCCCTGTCTTTATAATCCATTCCTGAGGCCAGCATATCCGTTGCAACCACATGGTAACTGCATTCTTTCAGAATACGTTCCCTGTCTTCCTGACAGTCCCACATCTGACTGACAGTCATTGGATCCACCTTATGTTTTTTCCGGTCAGTGCATGCTGTAACCATAAGCTGAGGCGGCATGGATCCTTCTTTGAATTCAACAGTGTATTTGGGAATTATAAAACCTGCCACATCTTTATCATGAGTAAAACATTCGGCCTGCCCCAGATGTTTTTTCATAATTGAAGTCATATATTCTTTCTCAGGCATTTCACAGGGTTCTTTCATCAGCAGATGCATGATAAAAACAACCCCTGACTGTTCCGGAATACTTAAATCCTGCTGAAATACATTCTGCTCCTGTATTTTCTTCGCTTTTCTCTTAAATCGATCAAAGAATTTCATATTCTATGCCTGTTCCTGCACGAAACGGATCATTTCCTTCGCGTCCTCTTCGCTGGCTGCGTGAGCTGTATACATCTGATTGCCCATGGCTCCGGAAAGGATGTCGGGAATCCGTTCGCACATAACGATTTTGCTGCCGTACCGCTCCAGCACTTCCTCATGAGAATGAACATAGCGGTGAATATCTCTTCTGCCGGCATATACGCAGAAATGATCCTCGTTCCGCTCCGGCAGCAGACGCCTGTCAGCTGTCACCATATCTGCCCAGATCTGATAAACATCTGTGGAATGGGCAAAATTCATCATATCCGGTGTGTAGCCGCCGGCAGGACGCATATTAACCTCCAGACCGACGAAATTTCCCACTTCGCCCAGTCCTTTTCTGGCTTTCTTCAGACGGAAAAATTCCAGATGGACGAAACGGCTTTTTACTTCAAATGCTTTGACAGTGGCACGTCCGAGGCGGGCCAGTTCTTCCGGCATCCGGTCAACTGTGTAATAACCCAGATCCAGCTGCTCATTGACAATATCCATAATGGACGGCGGCCATGCAGTCATGGACTCGAACAGAGGTTCACAGTGAGAATCGGTGATCGCGTCATAGGAGAAAATATCGCCATCGATAAACTCTTCCATGACATAGGGAATCTGCGGCTGATTGGCAAAGAAACTGTCAAATGCAGCGTCATCTTCCAGTTTAAAGGTATCTGCAGCTCCTACACCAATATCCGGTTTCACAATGACAGGATATCCCACCTCGTCAAGAAATGCTCTTGCAGCTTCCTTTGTGGTGATCTTATGGCAGCGCGCGGTGGGAACACCTGCTTTTGCATAGTAGGGTTTCATGGCGGATTTGCTCTTGTAGCGGCTGATTCCTTCCAGACTTGTACCTGTTGTGATATTGAAATCGGTTCTCAGTCTCGCATCCTGCTCCAGCCAGTATTCATTATTGGACTCCAGCCAGTCGATCCTGCCGTATTTAAAAGCAAAAAATGCCACTGCACGATATACTTCATCGTAGTTTTCCAGGGAATTCACCTTATAATATTCGGTAAGTGCTCCTTTCAGATGGCCTTCCAGCGCATCATAGGGGGTATCTCCGATACCCAGTACATTGGCTCCGTTTCTGCGAAGACGATCACAGAAATTCCAGTATGTATGGGGGAACTGGGGGGAAATAAAGATAAAATTCATAATGGTCTTCCTTCTTTCTTTTGTGCAGATATCTGTTCCGGTACTCTTCCGTCACTCTGCCGGTACAGGTATCTGATGGCAGTACGTATATCCTACCATATCACTATGTTAAATCGTGGTGTAAGTTATCTTAGCATAACTGGAAGATACTGTCAATGTACGATTATAAAATGTACGATTATAATAAGAAACCTTCTCTACAAATTCTGATAGATAATTATGGTGGCATTCTGATCAACAATGGTGAAAAAAAGACACAGATTATGACAAAAATACAGAATTTTATTTGTTTGAATAGATAAACTTGACTTAAAAAAGAAATCATGATAATATGCACTATCGGAACCGGGTTTTTGATGCTGTATCCTGTTCCGTGTCAGCGCCAGTACCTTTGAAGCTGTAAGTTATTAAAGGTTGACGAGGTGAAAGGTTATCGAAAATTCGGCGGATACCTTTCCGTATGCCGGATGCGTGATGTATTGACAAATATGCGGGTAACCGCAAAACAGAAACAATACAACCGGATATATAGGTACATATCGAGCATTTCTTATATATATTCATATATTATTATACAGAGCGGTCTGCTCTGTGTCTTTCGTGATACCCGTATAGCAGTGACAGCATGTTTTTGGTGAATATTGTCCGTTTCAACAATCCGGACAGCAATAAGGCAGGTAATACAGGCAATGTAGCAGGTGAAGTCTGCATTCTGCAGATTCATACACCCTTTTCTTTTTGTGCCCTGCTTTTATTGATGAACTTTATTTTTATCAAAAAGGAGATCTTAATATGTGTGGAATTATTGGTTATACTGGTCCTGCAGCTGTAAAAAATATTTTACTTGAGGGTCTTGCTCAGCTGGAATACCGCGGTTATGACAGTGCGGGAATTGCCATCGCAAAGGATGACGGATCCATTTACATTGAAAAGCAGACCGGTCAGGTGGCCAATCTGAAAGCAATCTGTGATCAGGCTGACGATGACGGCCATTGTGGTATCGGACATACCAGATGGGCAACTCACGGCGGTGTAACCCGTCCCAACACTCATCCTCATCAGGTTGGAAGGGTCACTCTGATTCATAACGGTATCATCGAAAATTATCACGAAATCATTGAAAAGTTCGATCTGAAGGATCAGCTGGTCAGCGAAACCGATACGGAAGTTGCTGCTGCTCTCCTCAATCATTTTTATGATGGAGATCCGGAAGAAGCCATCCGTAAAGCCGTTCAGGAGCTGGAAGGAAGCTTTGCGTTCTGTATCCTGTTTGAAGGCTTTACCGACCGTATTTTCTGCATCCGCAACGTAAGCCCGCTGGTGGCATCCTCCACTCCGGAAGGAAGTCTGGTGGCATCCGATATCACAGCAGTGATCAAGTACAGCAAACAGTACTTTGTTGTTCCCGAATACCATCTTATGGTTCTCTATCAGGATCACATCGATCTGTTCGACGAAAATGGTGTGAAAGCAGAGCCTGAGATTCTGGAAGTAAACTGGGATGTGGAATCCGCTCAGAAAATGGGATTTCCTCATTACATGCTGAAGGAAATCCATGAACAGCCCGAGGCAATCATAAAAACCATCACTCCCCGCCTGAAAAACGGTCTTCCCTGTTTCGAAGGGGAAGGTATCGATGATGAATTCTTTAAAAACTTTACCAACATCAATGTGGTAGCCTGCGGTACAGCCATGTATGCGGGTATGGTAGGAAAAGCGATTATTGAACCTATCGTAAAGGTCCCTGTTTCTGTCAATATCGCATCTGAGTTCCGCTACAGCACGCCGCTTATTGATAAACATACACTGACCATTGTGGTTTCACAGTCCGGCGAGACAATCGATACGCTGGCTGCTCTGCGCCTGGCAAAATCCTGCGGTTCCAGAGTTCTGGCAATCGTAAACGTAAAGGGCTCTTCCATCGCCCGTGAAAGCGACTACGTTCTCTACACTCATGCAGGCCCCGAAATCGCCGTAGCAAGTACGAAAGCCTATTCCGTACAGCTCTCCGTCTTCTATTTGCTGGCCTGCAAATGTGCTCTGGTACGCGGCATTTTTGATGAAACAAAGGGCAGAGAATTTATCGACAATCTGTATAAATGTATCGATGCCATTTCCGGCGTTCTGGAACATAAGGAAATCATTGAAAAAGCAGTAGAACATCTGAAGGATGCGGAACATGCTTACTATATCGGCCGCGGACTGGATTACGCATTCTCCATGGAAGGCGCTCTGAAGCTGAAGGAGGTATCCTACGTTCACGCAGAAGCATACGCAGCAGGTGAACTGAAACACGGCACCATCGCCCTGATTGAAGAAGGAATCCCGGTTGTCGCATTCGCAACTCAGGATGCGGTTTACAACAAGACGATCTCCAATATCCGCGAGGTCAAGGCAAGAAATGCCTACGTGATCCTGATTACAAAGGAAGATGCCGAAATCCCCGAAGGTGTCTGCGACCTGCACCTGACCGTACCGATCAAGGACGATCTCTTCACCGGCCTGCCCACCGTCGTGATTCTGCAGCTGATTGCTTACTACACTTCCATCGCCAGAGGACTTAACGTTGATAAACCCAGAAACCTGGCGAAATCGGTAACGGTGGAATAAATTCTATATTTTCGAGGCTGGTTTTTATCAGCTGGACAAAATTCACTATTATATCTCTTTTTCTTTGATACAAGTGATCAAAGAGAACTACAGCTTTTTAAAAACACAAAACAGCCGGGCCGGGATATATATCCAGGTCAGGCTGTTTTTTATGTTTTTTTAATAGGTTTTATACGGCTCTTAAGCCAGCTTTCCAAGATCAATCCGGTCAAATCCGTCCAGCATCTCTGCTACCACAGCTTTCATGCGGTCACAGTCGCCGGGTCTGGCGCCTTCAATGTTCAGCGGCATAAGCGGTTCATGTAAAGACATGCGAAGCAGCAGCCAGCCTTTGATTTCTTCTGTATCAAAGCTGATACGGACACCTTCGTAGGAATTGGGAGAAACCTTCAGTCCTTTTGCGATAGCGCGTTCTTCAAACACTTTTAAAGCCTCTTTGCCGTAGGTACCAAAATCTTCTCCGGAAATCCTCATGCGGATTTCGATTTCTTCAAAACCGGGTTTCAGTGCTTCTACATAGCTGCCGATCTTCTTTCCTTCCCTGTTGGCTTTTGCTGCGGAAATCAGAAGCTTCACTGCCATGTAAGCACCGTCATCCAGATAATAATTTTCTTTCAGTGCACCGTGGCCGGAGGTTTCGATGGCCAGAGGAGAAACCACACCGGATTCGTTCAGGCGTTTGCATTCATTGATAACGTTCTTGTAACCGCGTTTGAAACGATGCTGTTTCATGCCAAGGTGACCTTCCAGAAATTCCTGCAGACGGTCGGATGTAACAGAGTCTGTTACAATGGTGCCGCCCGGATATTCATCCGCCAGAATGGCAGCCATCATGGCGATGATGGCATCGCGGTTGATTTCGGATCCATCGGAAAGGACCGCTGACATACGATCCACATCGGTATCAAAAATAATACCCAGATCCGCCTGATTTGCCAGAACAGCCTGTCTGATGGCTTCCATGGCCTGTTTATTCTCCGGATTGGGAATGTGATTGGGGAACCTGCCGTCGGGTTCCAGAAACTGGCTGCCGGTGGTATCAGCGCCAAGGGGTTTTAATACCTTTTCCACAAAGAAACCGCCTGCACCGTTGCCTGCATCCACAACAATTTTCAGTCCCTTCAGAGGTTCACCATAGCAGTCCGCCGAATTTACGCCGGCACGGATCTTGTCGCACAGATGCGCACTGTAGCTGGAGATCAGGTCGGCTTCCTCCACTGCAGAGCAGTCTCCTTCTGCTTCGGAAAGACCTTCCGCAATGTTCAGGACATCAGTAATATCATCGTGTTCCAGACCGCCTTCCACGTCAAAAAACTTCATGCCATTGCGGTGGAAAGGCAGATGACTTGCCGTAATCATAATGGAACCGTTGTATCTGAATTCATCGTATACGGTTGACATGAACATGGACGGTGTGGAAGCCAGATGGCAGTCCACAACTTTTGCTCCCTGAGCGGTAAGACCTTTTAAAATAGCGTCTTTCAGCATCTCCGCCGTAATACGGGAATCGTGACCAACGCCGATTTTTAACTCAGCAGCCGGGATTCCGGTTTTTTTCGAAAGCCAGATCACAAAAGCCTGACTGATCCGATTTGCGTCGGCAGGAAAAAAATTCACATCTTCTCCGGGCACGCCGGGGGCAGCAATACCTCTGACATCAGTGCCGGTCTGTAATTTTAAAAGCATAATCAAGTCCTCCAAAATATTGTGATATAATAACAATCAGATTTATATTCCGCAGGGTGTGGAACCTGTGGAATATAAATCTGATACAACTATATCATTCTGACAGGTTCAGTATAACATAGGGAAAATGTTGATTCAATATATAATTTTGAGCCTGTTTTGAAAAGCCATTTGACAGATCACCTGGCCAGATGTTATAATGAAACTCCAAAACCTTTACAGGATGTGGATTTTTTTAGATTGACTCTATTTTCGCCACACAATCGCTTTTCCGGTGATTGCGCGGCTTTTTTCTTGCCCGTTTTACCGGAATGCCAGAAATACAGTTCTGCTTCCCGGCAGGTGCATTGAACTTAACAGATTATTTATAAGAAGGAGTGATTTTTTTGGAACAGACTTATATGAAAGAAAAACCTATTCTGCAGCTGGTGCTGTCCATGTCGCTGCCCATGGTGATTTCCATGACCGTGAATTCCCTTTACAATATTGTGGACAGCCTGTTTGTGGCACGCATCAGTGAAAATGCCATGACGGCTCTGTCGCTGGTTTTTCCCGTGCAGAATCTGGTGAATTCGGTAGCAGTGGGGTTCGCCATCGGTATCAATGCCATGATTGCTTTTTTCCTGGGGGCGCAGGAACAGAAAAAAGCCGACTGGACCGCCTCTGCCGGCGTACTGCTCAGTATTCTGCACGGGGCACTGATGATGGCTGTCTGCATCTTTATCATGCCCGATTTCCTGAGAATGTTTACTTCCGACCCCGACGTCATCAATCTGGGCATACGGTATTCCAATATTGTATTCGGTTTTTCCATTGTGATTACACTGGCATGTGCATTTGAAAAGATTTTCCAGTCGGTGGGACAGATGACCGTTTCCATGACCAGCATGCTGTGCGGCTGCATCACCAATATTATCCTCGATCCCATTCTGATCTTCGGCCTGGGACCGGTTCCCGCTCTGGGAATGGAAGGCGCTGCCATCGCCACGGTTATCGGCCAGGTTCTTACCCTTGTTGTTTATCTGGTTTTCTACTTTGTGCGCCCCATCCCTGTGACCATCAGCTTGAACTGTCTTTTCGAGCCCCCTGAAAAAAACAGTTCTGAAAAAACAGCTTCCGGAGAGACTGATTTCAGGAAAAAGGACTCAAAAAGAAAGGAACGGCTGTCCATGATCCGCAGAATCTATGCCATTGGCATTCCGGCAACTCTGAACATGGCCCTGCCTTCTCTGATGATTTCTTCTCTGAATTCTATCCTTGCCGTGTATTCTCAGTCCTATGTGGTTGTGCTGGGAGCTTACAACAAATTGCAGACCTTTTTATATCTCTCCTCCAACGGCATCGTGCAGGGAATCCGTCCGCTGATCGGCTACAATTACGGAGCCGGAGAATGGAAGCGTGTAAAAAACATCTATAATCTGTCCCTCTCGCTGATCGTGGGAATGATGCTCGCAGGAACCATTTTATGCCAGCTGATTCCCGGTCAGTTGATCGGTCTGTTCAGCAGCAGCAGTGAAACCGTTCAGGCAGGCGCCGCTGCCCTGCGCATTATCAGCATCGGATTTGTATTCTCCGCTGTTTCCGTCACCTCCTGCGGTGCACTGGAAGGACTGGGAAAGGGGCTGCCTTCTCTGATGATTTCCCTGTCGCGATACGTTGTTATCATTATCCCGACCGCCTTTTTGCTCAGTCGTTTTCTGGGAGCTTCCGGTGTATGGCATGCCTTCTGGATTACGGAACTGGTATCTATGGTAATCTCGTTTTTTGTGTACCGAAAAGCTGAACAAAAGTAATCATATATGTTCATTTATCAGACTGTGAAAAATCTGTTTTCTGCATTTCACGTCTGCTCCGGGTGTCTCATGATACGGATATCCCACAGGACCGTGCCGTAACGATTGACACAGGTGTCAATGAATATGCCGTTTTCCGACTGAGCCGACAACCTGCTGCAGACCAGTTCGATCTAAAAAGGCACATGTCCACGCATGTGCCTGAATTCTTATTATTAAATGGATACAAAATCAGGAAATACTTTCTCCTGTCATTTCTTTCGGTGTTTCTTCGGACAGTTCCGGCAGACGCATGCCGCAGGTGCTGGTGACCGGCAGAGAAAAAACGATGGATTTGGCTTTACTTTCCATGCCTGCCTCTGTCATGATGGCTTTCATAATATTATTCTTATCTTCCCGCCTCACAACAATGAAAATCATCTCTTTTTCAGAAGCCAGAGATACTCCGAAAAACCGGGCTGCCCCCTCCATGCCGGTGCCCTTGGCGTGAATCACTGTACCGCCGCCGGCATGTTCTTTTCTGGCCGCATCCATAACCAGGTTTGTATAACCCTGATTGGTGATTACAATCAGCAATTCATACTTCGTATCCTTCAAAGTGCTCTCCTCCCCTTTCACATAATTCTGATTCTGTGTCAGAAATTCCAGCTGTTTTTTTCCGCCAATGCTGGACAACGGAATAATAAAAGCAATTCCTGCTCCTGGAACATCAATACTCATCTTTTCCCGCAGTCCTCTGCGGACTTTTTTCCAGTTTTCCCCGGTTACAATTGAGGTGATCAGAATTCTCTCAATGGATTCCAGACCGAAGGAATCCAGTACTTCACTGGTGGCCGTTCCCCGGGTTACGGTGCTCAGATTGACCTGAATGCCGGATTCCTGATAAAAATTCAGAAATTTTTTCGCCTTATTGCGGTCAAGAATAGAAAACATCATATATAACTGACTCATACTCTTTCCTTTCCTTACAGGCTGCATTGCATCTGCAGCCATTTTTCTGTGTGGATTCCGTACAGTCACTTTATTTTATTTCAAATCAAATAAAATCTGCACGACTGAAAAAGAAATATCATCTTATAATTCAATGATGATATCATCCGGCAGCTGATCCAATTCGGACACGGCAGCCGCAATCGGTAATTCTTCCTGCTTTGATTTGAAGCGGGATACCAGACCCAGAATCTGAATGGTGATCAGCGGAGTCATGGCTACCATGGCTACCAGGCCAAACGCATCCGTTACAATATTGCCTCCCAGGGCCATGCAGGCGCCCTGTGCCAGAGGCAGCAGAAAGGCAGCTGTCATGGGGCCGGATGCCACACCGCCGGAGTCAAATGCGATGGCCGTGTAAATCCTGGGAACAAAGAAAGATATCACCAGAGCAACGACATAGCCGGGAATTAGAAACCACATGATGGAAATCCCGGTCAGCACCCGGATCGTGGCAATTCCGAGAGAAACCGCCACGCCCAGTGAAAGGCTCATACCCATGGCTTTTTCGGAAATGGCGCCGTCCGTAATATTTTCAACCTGTTTATTCAGCACATATACCGCAGGCTCTGCCCGGACGATGAAAAACCCCATGATCATGGCAACCGGCACAATAAACCAGGGATGTGTGGTTTCAGCCAGCACCCAGCCTAGATAATTACCGGCAGGCATAAATCCCACATTGACGCCGGTTAAAAACAGTACCAGCCCCACATAAGTATAGATCAGACCAATGACAATTTTCACAAGCATTTTCCGCGACAGCTTCAGAACCGTAATCTGAAATACAGCAAAAAACAGGACAATGGGCAGCAGGGAAACCGCAATTTCTTTTATGTAGGCAGGAAACCCTGTCTGAAATAGCTTCCATAATTCCACTGAATTGCTGACCTCAGGAATGGCAGCAGCTGTATAATCACTTTCCTGAGGATGATAGATCATGCCCAGGATCAATACCGATAAAACGGGGCCCACGGAACACAGAGCCACCAGACCGAAGCTGTCATCCGCCGCATTGCGGTCACTTCGGATGGAAGCAACACCTACACCCAGCGCCATGATAAAAGGAACCGTCATGGGACCTGTTGTCACCCCGCCGGAATCGAACGCTACGCTCTGAAAGCTTTCCGGTACAAACCAGGCCAGAATAAAAATCAGACCATAAAAGAAAATCAGCAGAGGAGGCAGCGGAATGCCAAACAGCATACGCAAAAGCGCTGCAACCAGAAAAACACCCACCCCGCAGGCCACAGCCAGAATCAGAACCCTATTGGGAATAGAAGGAACCTGATTGGCCAGAACCTGCAGATCAGGCTCCGATATGGTAATGATAAAACCCAGAAGAAAAGCCAGAAAAATGATAACCCACAGTTTTCGGGTGCGGGTCATGCAGGTACCAACACGTTCTCCCATGGGTGTCATGGCCAGCTCTGCCCCCAAAGTGAAAAACATCATGCCGGTAATCAAAAGGACAGCACCCAGCAGAAAACACAACAGGATACTGGGGGAAATGGGGGCTACAGAAAAACACAGCAGCAGAACAATTCCGATAATCGGAAGAACTGCTGATAAAGCCTCTTTCAACTTCTCTCTCAGTTTCAGAGTATAGTTCAAAAATTCACCTCCAAATGAATCATGAAACTGATTTCTGAAAAATTTCTGAAATCAGATGGCTGTATCTGCACAAAGCAGGCAGATACAAAAGGTTTAAAATGTAACATATTTCCAAG
>JALFLM010000158.1 GCA_022774705.1 Lachnospiraceae bacterium
CTGGCCTTATCCCATCGGCATTAGTAGTATTGCCAGAAATTTCCCGCCTTATTCCGGAGGCCGGGTGTGGGCAGAGCCCACAAAAATGGCAGATACCAATGCCTTTATTGTGATGCAAAAAATTTCAAAAACATGTATAACCTTTCCAGATATGGATATACTATAATTAGAAAAAGCAATCGACAACGAAGAAAGTCCTGTTTCGACAACATCATTCTACATATCAAGATTCTTATCTGAAAGGTTCACTTTCCAAAGACACAGAAAAATTTACACCCTCGAACATGAATTATAAGAGCATATAGCTTAGTTTTTGTCTAAGCAGTAACTTATAAGTATCAAACGGAACGCGTGTGTGCAAGCAATGACCTTTGCTAGCAAAGCCCTCATTTTCCGTCCGTTCCTTCCGCAAAAGCTTGTTGGTGAATCCTTCCCCAATCCCCTGAGGATCACAACCATATTGTGAGCTGCGCGTTTTCTGAAACGCTTTTTCGATCGCCTGCCGTTGGCAGTTTTCCTGATTTTCTTCAGGAAAAAGAAAAAAGACCGGAGCCCTGATATCAGATTTCATCCGATACCGGCTCCGGTTTTCTTTTATTAATGCTGCATTGCATCCTGCGATCTGTGTATATTGTTTTTGTTTTTTTCTTTTTCTTCTTTCTGTTCCTGTTCCGCGTGATACATCATTTCAATGTTTTTCCGTGCAATCAAATATTCCTGTAGTTCATCCCGGATTTTGCGATACTCTCCATATACCGTTTTCTTTTCCTGAACAAGTTCTGTATATTTCCGATTCAGTTCTTTTACTTTCGGTATTTTTTTGATTCCCAGTTCGTCAAATGCCTTTTTGGCGGCTTTATGCAGGATGATTTCTTCCTGATGTTCTTCCTGAAATTTTCTGCTGTAACCGGCTTTTCGATACGCTGTATAGTTATCTCTGGTTCTGGAATAATTGATAATGTGTTTTTTAAGAGCTGCAGTTTCTGTGAGCTGCTTATCCAGTGCCTGCATCCGGGCCAGAAGTTCATCTCTTCTGCTGATTTTACCATCCACAAAATCATTCAGCTGTTCCATGCTGTCAATGCGATGATCCCTGAGAAAGAGCAGTGTTTTTGACATCTGCTTCAGATTATAAACAGTTGCCCAGCGTTTATATCCGGGGCCTTTCTGCTGCAGCTTGTTTTGAATGTCAATGATCAGAGAAACAGCCGTTTCTTCTGCGCCTTTTGTCTGCCGTTTGTTCTTTTTCCCGGAATTCCGTTCCCTGTTTTCTGTGATAAATGCCCGGATATCTTTTTCTGTATACCCTTCTCCCAGGGATCTCATACGAACAAAACACTTCTGATTGTTTCCGCGAAAAGCGGTATATTTTCCTGATTTACATTCGTATCCGGCCCGTTCCATCATTTCCAGAAATGTTTCAAAGTCTTTCGGTTTTTCATTCAGGATTCTGTCGATTTCATCACAGATCTGATCCCGGATTGTCTTCTTCTCCGGCCATTTTGTTTTCTTTTCCCGTTTGCTGTATGGTTTTGGATCGATGACTGACAGGCCGTGTTCGAGGCAGAGAAGGTCGCTGATTCTCTGAATTGCAAAACTGGACAGGAAGAAATTCTGAAATTTCCCCTGTCCGTCCAGCCGCGTTGAGTTGAATAGAATATGATTATGAATATGTGCTTTGTCTGTATGGGTTGCTACAATAAATGCATATTTTCCTTTTGTAAATCTCATAGCCAGCTCAAAACCGATCTGATTGGCTTCCTCCGGTGTGATTTCACCCGGTTTGAAGGACTGGCGGATCTGGTAGGCAATCACTCCGTTTTTCTGCTCTTTCCGGAAAGTTTTCTCATACCGGCTTTTTGACAGAAGAAATTCTTCATCCACTGTGACCGGGTCACATTCGTAGGAACTGACCAGCTTTCCTTCTTCTGTTTTCTCCGGATTCTGTGCATAATCAGTCCGCTCCTTCAGTGTCTGCAGCAGTGTTTTTCCCTTATTCCGATGCAGTGGAATCAATCTGGTAGCTGCCATTTTATCACCTGCCTGTCAAACACGGTCTGCTTTCAGATCCCCCTGAGCCATTCTCTGGCACTGTCCAGCAATATGATCACAAATGTTCCCGCAAAAAATATAATCAGACAGCAAAGCAGGAGTCCGCCAAGTATCAGGGTCTGATTCCACTGCTGCAGTACGGCATGGTAGATGCCGCATATAATAAGAAACAGCATAAACGGCCCGAGTACATAACAGGACAGACCGGCCAGAACTTTGAAAAGCGCTTCAGCCAGGGTCAATATCAGAACAAATGGAAATGCCAGAATTTTAACCGGCAGTTTAATCAACCACATATCAGGACCTCCTTTTCATAAAAACGGAATGGATCAAACCGGGACAGCAGAAATCGGAATGGATCTTTTTTCTGCTGTTTTTACAAGCATTATAACAGATGTACCTGCTGTGAAAAAGGATGTCGAAAAAAACGTCACTGAATTTCCGATAATTTCTGTAAAAGCCCCTTTGCTGTTTTCCATATGGTATCCAGACGGATCTGAAGATCATGGATATCCTCCTGATAAACTGCTCCGCTTTCATTTGCTTTCCGTGCATACTGGTTCAGGTTATTACTGCAGTACCGGAGGAGTCTGATCAACTCTCTCAGTTCCGGCAATTCCAGCTGAATACAGTATCCATCCAGTGCCATTTTCCTCAGATACAGGCCGATGCTCCGGATACCCAGCTGTTTCATTTTTTCAAGTATACGGTAATATTCCGTATCCGATACCCGGAAGTTCAGCTGATGTTTCCTCGGTTCTTCCATCATAGAAAACACTCCGGTAATAAATCAGCTGCAGCAAATTCCGATTCAGACATGGATTGAAGTTTTGTGAGAACAGATTCCACAATGCGGTTCAGTTCCACTTCTTCCGGTGTCAGGCAGCTTTTCATCCTTTTTAAGGATTCCATTGTTTTTTCCCGCGAATCTTCCCCATACAGCATCAGTATGATTTTTTCATCATGATCAAATATCATCCCAAACTCCTTTCCTCCTGCTCATGAAAGTCCGGTCCTGAAGTTTCCCTTTTCCTTTCGGGCTGCTGATTTTTCTGCTGATTTCTTAACTCCTCCAGTACAGAAGGGCGCGGAAGGTTGTTCAGGATTCCATCAAAACTGTTATCATTCTGCTCCAGCTGATCTTCCAGAGCCCGGATAGGATTGGATTTTGAATACGGATCCATCATACGGTCTTCCGGTTCTTCCACAGCCTGTTTTTGGTGGATTTCCTGCAGATGGCAGTCAATGATATGAATCATCTCAGATGCAGCATCACGGATCCGGCCAAGGGAAGCTTTCAGCTCCGGAAGTTCTTTATTCCGGGAATAACCTGCTATATAAGCAAAACTGTAATCTGACGTATCAATTCCATAATGCTGGCAAATCGTATACGCAACAGACTCCGCTTCCACTTCTTTACTGTTTCTGCTGAGTCTCATGTCTTCTTCTCCTTCCTTCCCCTGATGAATGCTGTGGCATTTCTGGTGGGCCATTTCGTGAATCAGGGTTTTCACCGTCTGAATCTGGCTCATGCCTTCCTGCAGGGCAATCCTGTTTTCCATCAGATGAAAATATCCTTTTGCCCCGCCCGATATCTGTTCAAATCCAATCGGTACCGGACAGCTTTCCTTCAAAGCCTGGAAAAACTGTTCATATTCTTTTACTTCCCCGGTCAGTTCATCCACTCCCACAGAAGGAAGCGGTTTTCCTTCTGTATCCTGATAATCAAAGACATTTATAACGCGAAACGCTGGCTGCATGATTACCCGGATTTCCTTTTCCGGGTTACCGTCAGCATCCAGAACCGTTTTCCGGGTTATCGGATCCACCTTATCTGCTTCCACTTTCCGTTTATAAGGAGCCGGGGCCAGAATCTTAATCGCCCTGGCCCCTTTTACCACATTTCGTCCGAATTTTTTCTGCCAGTCATGGTAACCGGCTACCAGCGTCGCATCCGGTCTCTGGGAACAGATTAAAATCGTATTATTCAGACTGTAATCATGGAAACGTCCCATAACCGTAAGCCATTTCTTATACTGTTCCGACTCGAACAGATCCCTGATTCCGTTTTCCAGCTGCTCCGTAATTGCTTTGACCCGTTCATAACCGGCACCGGCTTTTGAACTGCCTCCCGCGTTTTTATTTCCTGAAGGTTCCCTCCCGCAGACCGATGATTTTTTCTGTGTTTTATCCCCGGACATAACTTCACCATCCTTCCGGATCAGCTCTTATCATCAAATGACATTTCAAAATGTGATCTGCCATCTTCTTCTGCAGTCAGGTTCAGGATACAGCTATAGTTCCTGCCGGTTCTCTGGGACTTGCAGTTGTTCAGTCTTACCCGTCCGGTGTGAAGCATTTCTTCTGCAATTTCTTCCGTCAGCTGTTTACCGATTTTTTTAAAAAAGGCATTATCTTTCCACAATGCAAAACGGCAGCTTCGGTTGCTGCAGGACCAGGATTTCGGCCTTTCTGTTACTTCTGAACCGCAATGCGGACATCTTCCAATTACTTTCTTTTCATTCATCAATCCATCTGCTCCTTCCACAGTTTCATACGTTCTGACCAGTTCATCGATCATGTTTTCAATTTCTTTCATAAAAGCATCAGGCAGATAGTCCCCATGCTCTATTTTCAGCAGCTTCTGCTCCCAGTCTGCAGTCATGGACGCCGACCGGATCTGCTCCGGCATCACAGCAGCCAATGCATTCCCTTTATCTGTCGGTATCAGATATCTGGCTTTCCTGTTTCCCTTCCGTTCCAGAAAACCTTTCTGCACCAGTTTCTCAATAATTCCCGCACGGGTCGCCGGAGTACCCAGGCCCCGATGCGCCTGCTCCCCATTAAAATACTCCTGCTCTGTTTCGGAATCCGGTTCTGTATCTGTCCCCCGGTATTCCATTCCCTGTCGAAAATCCTCCGGAAGTTCATATCCCTCTGCCCTTTGCCATTCATCACCGGCATGTTCCATTGCCAGAAGCAGAGTCCCTTCCGTAAAATGCTGCGGCGGTCTGGTCTGTCCTGTTTTTATAAAAATATTTTTAACAGGCAGTACATCTCCCTCATCTATTTCCGGAAAAATCCTGTCATCCTTCTCACAGGCAGCGCCGGACGAATCCGTATCTCTGTCGCAGATGCTTTTAAAAAACTGTTTGATTTTCTTCCAGCCGTACTCTCTTACAACCTTTCCTTTTGACGAAAAAATCCGGTCTGCACAGACCAGATCAACGACTGTCTCCTCATAACGATATGGAGTACCAACTGCACACATCATACAGCAGATGACCAGTTCCAGTACATTTTTCTCCCCTGCCGGAAGTTCCTCGAAAACTGTATTCCGGACGCTGATTGTAGGGATGATTGCATGGTGGTCCGTAACTTTATGATTGTCCATAATCCGCTCCGGATGAACCTCCGTATCTGAAAAAAGCGCTTTGCTGTCCGGATAAATTTTCATAAAGACCTGCATCAGACTGTTCACATGGTCTTCCATGTCTTCTGTTAAAAATCTGCTGTCGGTCCTCGGATACGTGATCAGCTTTTTTTCATAAAGGCTCTGCGCATAATCCAGCGTCTGTTTCGCAGTATAGCCATGGATTCTGTTTGCCTCCCTCTGCAGAGTCGTCAGATCATAAAGCGCAGGCGGCTTCTCTGATTTTTCTTTTTTCGTAATGCTCTGTACTCTGGCCGAACATTTTTTCACTGCTTCTTCTTTCAGCAATTCAGCTTCTTCCTTTTTCATCGTTGTGCTGACCGCTGTAAAATCATCCAGAGTCAGCACAACCCTGTAAAACGTTTCAGACTGAAATGTACGGATATCCGTCTCTCTTCTGACCACCATGGCAAGTGCAGGTGTCATGACCCGTCCCACATTCAGGGTTGTCTGATAAAGGCATGAAAACAGCCGGGTAGCGTTGATTCCAACGATCCAGTCGGCACGCTCCCGGCAGAGGGCAGCTTCGTATAAAGCATCATATTCTTTTGATGGCCGTAAATGGGCAAAACCTTCTCTGATTGCTGAATCTTCCATGGAGGACAGCCACAGACGTTCAAATGGTTTTCTACACCTGCACTGATGATAAACCAGACGGAAAATCAGCTCACCCTCCCGGCCTGCATCAGTTGCCTCAATAATGCCCTCAACATCCGGACGCTGCATCAGGCTCTTTACGATTCGAAACTGTTTCCCGGTGGAAGGCGACACATGGTACCGCCATCCCCCTGATAACCTTTCAGGCAAAATCGGTAAATCATCCAGAGACCATTTTCCGAATTTTTCATCGTATTCCTCCGGTCCGGCAAGTTCAACCAGATGCCCGACACACCATGTGATCAGATACCCCTTCCCCTCCAGATATCCATCCCTGCGCTTATAAATACCGAGGGCTCCTGCATAAGCCTGCGCAACAGACGGTTTCTCACATACAATCAATTTCATTTTATCTTTACAGCACCTGCTCTTTATTTACACGTTTTCTTCTGTTTTCCGTATTCAATCCTTCAACTGCTCCTTTTCTCTGATTTTCCTTCAGATTTTTCCGGACTGATTTCCTGCATTCCGTCCGGGCAGCATGAAAATTCAGTTTTGATTCATCATCTGCAAACTGCAGATTCGGCATTGGAAGTCTGCCGTGATTTTTAAATGAATAATATTCTTTTGCATTTCCTACGATAATATGGTCTGTTACGGGGATTCCAATCAGTGCACAGGCCTGAATCAGCTGGTCTGTCACAGCAATATCCTCCCTGGATGGCTTCACATTCCGGGACGGATGGTTGTGAAATAAAAGAACCGAGGCAGCATTCGATAAAATAGCACTTTTCAGGACCTCTCTTGGATGGACCAGTGCCTGATTCAGTGCACCCATGCTCACAATATTCATATTAATCGGCCGCATATCACTCTGAAGATTCACAACGCAGAACAGTTCTCTGTCATAATCCTGCAGAACGTCTGCCACAACCTGAATCGCAGCTTCCGGATTTTCGATTGGTTTCTCACTGAATAATTCCCGTTCTTTTACAATACGGATACCAACCTGATCCAGATGATACAAAGCCTTCTCATCCATTTAAGTCACCTGTACCTCCGCCGGACCGAAACGGGACTGTCATGATAAACTCCGTACCTTTCATGGACTCCATCTTCCTCCGCAAAGCCTCCATCGTCAGATATTTCTCTGCGATGCCTGAACCGCTTTCTCTGCCTGCCCTGTAAGCCGCAAACCTCCTTAAGTCGGAACGGCTGCCGGAAACAGCGTCGTAAAGTATTGTATTCTTCATTTAATCATCCTCTTCCAGATATTCATCTTCTTCCATCATGTCCTCTTCACCCGGATCATTTGCCCCATAATCTTCTTCTGAATCATCGTAATCAGATTCATCATAATCTGCATCCGGATCCGGTTTCTGCCTTTCCTGTTTCTTCTTTTTCACCTGACGATAAAGAAGTGTTCCGCCTCCACCAAAAATCACCAGAATCAGTATGATACCCGGCAGCATACCAGCCGCTTTGAAAGAGGAATCTGTCTTTCGTTCTGAAAAATTCCCCTCATCTTTTTCAGCTTCTGCATTCTGAGTTATATCTTCTCCGGTCCCGTTTTCTTTATTACTTTCAGAATCTGCTTTTACTGTTTCAGATGATTCAGATGGATCCGCCGTACCATCATTTTTCAGTCTTTCCTGATCCTCATCATCCATCAGAGCCATCAAATCGTATTCATCAACCTGATTCAGGAAATGCACGGTATTATTCCCTTCTGCATCCCGGTCAATGATGATATAAAAGTAATTTCCATTTCTGGTTACCGCTGTAATAAACTGCTTTCCTTCACCGGACATGCTTCCGATATCATCTACCAGAGTCATATTTCCATCCGGTGTCAATGCCTGTGTTTCTGTCCCACTGGTTTCATCTCTGTTCTCCACAGTTTCTTCCATGCTCTGTCCGGCATTGATGTCACCCTCTACCTGAGCAGATGCAGTTGCTGAAAAAATACCAATACACATGGCTGCAGCCAGCAGACTGACTGCCATTTTCCCTTTAATCCTCATACTGTTCCCCCTCTCCGTTTTTTGTTTCGACAGACTGAGTGTTTTCTGTTTCTGATCTTCCATCCTCTGATTTGTTCATTAATACATCCATCAGATCTCCGGAAGGTACATTGGTTTTCATCAGCCTGATCAGCTGTGCGAGCTGAGAAGGTGTCAGATTTTCCGCATGCGTAATATCACATATCTGTGTATTTTCCTCTTCCCGGTATTTCTCCTCAAGGATTTTCACCCTCTCATTCCATTCATCTCTTTTTACACGGGCCCGTTTCAGTTCGGCTCCGATTTTTTCCAGTTTATCTGCCATATTTTCCTCCTGAATCTGTAACTGTTCAGCAACAGGCATTTTTCTGAAGCCGTTCCTGAACAGTCAGCAGATTTTAGTACCAGCGTCCTCCACACATCCAGTGCTGAATCCAGTAAGATGAATTCAGATTGCCATACTGGCAGGGATCGCCGGAGTGAATAAATGTTCCTGTTCCGTATTCGCCGCTTCCGATATAAATCCCCACATGTGTTGGATTTTCTCCGTCATATGTGTTCTGGAAAAATACCAGATCGCCCGGCTGGAGTTCTGCTTTGGATATGGTTGTACATTGGGCAATCAGCCCCCTGCAGGTCAGATGTCCGGTATTCAGCACGCCGGAATTGGTAAGGCTGTAGCTTACAAAGCCGGAGCAGTCAAACCCATCCGGACTGTATCCGCCCCATACATAAGGAGTTCCAAGATGTGTAACAGCTTCTGCAATCAATGCTGCTGCCTGAGGTGCTGCAATACCGCTGTATCCATAAATGGATTCCTCTTCTGTATCAAGATAAAAGTAGGGATTAAATCGGGTTCTTCCATAAATAAATTCCAGTTCCAGACGGTTTCCGTCACTGACCTCTGCAATGGCATCTCCCATTTCCACATTTTGCCCTGCAGATACCTGAATGGAACTGCATCCTGCATACTGAATCCGATATCCCTGACTGTTTTCCAGAATCACTGTATTTCCTGAAACCGAATAGACAGTTCCATCCATAACAGACCTGATTTCCGTACCGGATGGAAGAGAAATCTCCAGACCGTCAGCCTCAACAACACGGTTTCCGGATGAATCACAGCGATAGCCGAAATCACCGGTGATATTCAGATGCCAGTTATAATCAACCGGTGATCCAAAAATAACCCGATTTCCTTTTGCGGCCACGTAAATATCATAAAGTGCTTTTTCATCCTCATCCAAAAGGCTGTCTGCCAGAGTTTCCATATTCCCGGAATTCAGTCGGACGTTAACCATACTGACATCTGTACTTGTTGTAACTTCGATTTCTTCCCCGTCACCACCTGCATAACAGGCCTCCCATGTCTGATGTCCATGTGCCTGTGCTGCAGAATGTTCATCATAATACACATCAAAATCAACACCGTATCGTGCAAAATTCCCTGTATCTTCGACTTTATAGAGAGTTCCGTTCATGATCACTTCCGTTCCTAAGGGAACGGTGGGATGATCCGCATCTACTGCAAGTGTATGATTTGCTGTCGGATAAACTCCGGAAGCTGTCGGACCGCCCGCCCAGCTCCCGCAGCAGATGCTGCAGTTGCAATATCCGCTGGTTACAACATTTCCAATAGAATCTCCTGCCCGGACAGTAGACGTTGTTGTTCTGGTTTCATTTTCCGTTTCGATGATCAGGTCATACTGCCGGGCAAACAAATCGTCCAGTGCAGACTTTACTTCACGAAAGGTAAAGGCCCCATACCTCGCAGACAGATAGCTGATCAATACTACCGGATCATGGCCGATCTCGCCGATGCTGTAGCGGTACTCATCATAATCACTGTTATTTCGCTTCGTGTCATTAATTTTTTTCTGCAGTTCAGCTTCCAGTTTCGTGTAATAAGCATCCGCCTTTGTGATATCAATATCATCCGACGGCCATGAGGTTGCCGTAATCGTCGTCAGAGCACCTGTTGCCACAGCAGAACAGGAGTAAAGCTGTACCACCAGAATAACGAGCACAAAGGCAAATGCCGGCACACATTTTGACATTGACTGATGCTGCATCCAGAACTCTTCCAGAAAAGCAGATGCTGTTCCCACCGTATCCTTTACACAATCTGCAGCCCGCTCGAAAATTCCTGTGTGATGCCGGTTGGTCATGCTGTGACCGGACGCATGATTCCCGCAGGCTTCCCCTGCACCGGAAACCCCGGCTGATTTTCCGCTTCTTTCCGCAGCATATCCCTGTTTGACTGCATGTTTTTGCTGCCATCTGGATAAAGGATTGGAACCTGAGAAAGTCCCGTCCTGCTCCTTTGATGATTCTGTTTTACAGGTTTTCTTCCGCTTTTTTCCATATTTTCCCGCTTCAGATGCATTCTCATATTTTTCGGAAACCGTACTTTTCCGTAAAACTTCCGTTTCTTCCAATTCTTCAGAATCTCGGGAAAAGTGAATGTTTCCCGCTGCATATACGGCGGCTGCACCGGTTTTCTCTGCCTGATATACAGCTTCTGTTCCTGCATTTTCATCCTTACGTGAATCGTTTTCCAAACGAGTACCGGCCGACACCGCAGCCACGGTTCCGACGGCGGCATATTTTGCTGCCGCCTTTCCGGAATAGCGATGTTTCCTTTTGGTTTCTTCTTTGATTTCTTTTTTGCCGAAGCGAAGCCGGTTCCCGTGTGCTGCTTTCTGCTCTTCTTCGGTACGGAGTTTTCGTTTCCTGCTGGATGATGAAGTCCCTTTTTCTGTTTTCTTCTTATCATTTGATCTGCCATCACTGCCGGTTCCTGCAGAATCTGTTTTTTCATCAGCAGATTCTGCAGCCTGCTTTCGGAACTGATTCTTTTTCCCGGAATCAGAGAAATTTTCCTCTGCAGCCGGATCATCATCAAACCTCAGATGCGCAGTTTTATTTCCCATCCTGCGCCTCCTTCCGTTCCGGTGTCCTCTCTGCATTTTTTACCTCGGATAATTTTGTCGTCATGATTTTGTAAAGCTCCGAGTCTGCAGGAAAATGGTCTATAAAAGGCAGGATGACATTACCGTAAAACAGCAGGCCCTCTCCTTCGCCGGAATGTGTCACATAGGACAGCTGATGCGGAGAAATGTTCAGCTGACGGGCAAGAATCTGGCGGTCACCGGCCGCCTGATTCAGCATATAAATGAAATCCGAATTTTCAAAGATATTTTCCACTTCACGGCTGGACAGAAGATCTTTGACGTTCTGCGTAATTCCCGTCGGAATACCTCCCCATTTTCGAAACCGTTTCCAGATTTCAACGGAATAGGATGCCGTCTGTTCCTCCCGAAGGAGAAGATGCATCTCATCCATATAATAACGGGTAATTTTCCCGGCAGAACGGTTAGACGTGACACGTCCCCAGACCTGATCCTGAACAATCAGCATGCCAATCTTTTTTAACTGTTTGCCCAGATCCCTGATGTCATAGCACACCAGACGATTATCAATATCCACGTTCGTCCTGTGGCTAAACAGATTCAGTGAACCCGTAACGTAGATTTCCAGAGCCGTTGCTACATGATGCGCCTCTTTTTCATCCTGATTTCTGAGAGCATAATATAAATCCTCCAGCAAAGGCATATTCTCCGGTTCCGGATTTTCAAAATACTTCTGATAGACCTGATGCACACAACGGTCAATAACCGTTTTTTCAATAGGCTGCAGTCCGTCTTTGCCGCCGACAATCAGCTCACACAACGATAATATAAAATCGGCTTTCAGGGCAATCGGGTTGTCTTCTTCCGAATAATTGATGTTGATATCCATGGGATTAATATACTGATTGCTGACAGGACTGATTTTAATAACCTGTCCTTCCAATCTCTGAACCAGCGCCGTATATTCAGCTTCCGGATCTGAAATGATAATGTCATCATCAGTAACCAGAAACGCATTGGCAATTTCTCTTTTTGCCGAAAAGGATTTACCCGAACCAGGCGTCCCAAGAATCAGGCCATTGGGATTCTTCAGACGCTTCCGGTCCACCATGATCAGATTATTGGACAGAGCATTGATTCCATAGTACAATGCCTCTTCCCCATTCTGAAACAGTTCCTGTGTAGTAAACGGTACAAAAATAGCAGTGGAACTGGTTGTCAGTGCTCTTTGAATATCAATCTGATTATCTGCAAGCGGAAGGCTGCTCATCAGCCCCTGCTCCTGCTGGTAATCCAGCCGTTTCAAACCACAGTTGTGCTTCTGGGCAATACTGGATGCCTGAAAAATATTGTTTTCCAGTTCCTGCTTCGTTTTTCCGGTATTCATGACCAGAAAAGTAACCAGAAACATGCGCTCGTTCTGACTCTGCAGTTCTTTCAGCAGTGCTTTCGCATCTTTGCCATAGGTGGCAAGATCCGATGGAATAATATCCATATCATATCCGGATCTGACCGCTTTTTTCTGCGCTTCAATCTTGGAGCAATCCAGTTCCGTAATCGTGCGTTTAACCGTTTTAATAGCCTCTGTCTGATCCACAGACCGGATGTGCATGGTGATGATCTGTGTGGAATCCATATCCAGAAGTTCTTTTAAAAGCTGGTCACTCAGATCTGAAGCAGTAATTGCCAGAAATGACATGGCACCGCGCAGGGACCCCATCTGAAAAGTTCTGCCTCCCGGAAAAGAAAATGAAGTCGGGGCAATAAAGTCTTTTACAGACAGTCCCGACTCCACCAGCCAGTCCCATTCAAACAGAAACTTATCTTTTTCACCCATGTGGAACATATCATGCATGACTCTCAGACGCTGTTTGCCGTCCAGCACATTGGCAGCCACCCCCAGCCTGCGGAAATTGTTAAGCAGATCCGTCTGCACATGTTCCAGTCTGGGCCTTGCCTGCTTCATGGAATCTGCCTCAATTCCAAACGTTATATACTTTGTTTTGGTCAGTCCGTTATTTCCCTGTGCCAGCTGCTTTTTCAGCATATTGCTGTACTCTGTACGAATGGAATTAAACGAATCTTTCCTGTAAGGAATCTGAACCGCCTGCTCAAAGCTGTCTTCATCAGCTGCCATATTCATAAATGACAGTTCAAAATGAATGGAACTGTCAAAAAAATTCAGGAAACCACACCATTCTTCAAAAATGGCCGTTTTATCTTCCTGCTGAGCAAGCTGATAATTGATATCCTGAAACTGAATTGTTTTTGTATAGTAATGTTCCCGGACACGGCATATGCCATCCGGGAACATGCGCTGAAAAGGAATACTCTACTGTGCGGTCCGCGGGATTCCATCACCTTTTCCATTTCGCTCAATAATACGTTTAATCTGCTTCTGCTCTTTTCTTGAAAGCTTTTCCGGTACCGCAGCCGGTATATTTTTCCGTTCTCCGTGTTCTGCAAACAGATTTTTGAGAAAGGTGAACAACCGCATCAACCTCCTTTTCTATCCTCGCCTGTCTCATCAGCAGTTCATAATAATTATCGGTTCTGTACGGACGAATCTTCGGGCGGATAAATTTTGCTTCTATAAACTGTCTGACAATAACCTCCAGAGGCTGACCGTTTTTCTCATACATGGCAAGAAGAAACATGGGCATCATAACAAGGATCATGCCCAGCGCTGCGAGACTTACATTTCCTGTTTTCCTCAGGAGGAAAAATACAGGAATTCCTGTCAGAATACCGCAGCTGAAACAGACCAGCTGTCTGGCTGTCAGGTTAAATAATACTTTGCTTTTTACTTTTGAAAAGTCCCTGGGGACACTGATATATGCGGCCATATATGACCGACCGTTACTATTCACAGCTGATTCATATCTGATTTTTAAGGAAGTCCCGTTGGGGTTTCTTTTTATTGGCATAGTGCACTATATATAATGGTTATATTTGTTGATATTTATAACCACTATTACTTGACATTTTATAGTGGATG
>JALFLM010000009.1 GCA_022774705.1 Lachnospiraceae bacterium
CCGGAAAATCTTCCCGATTTCATTTTTTATTTTGCAGTCCCTCTTTACTTTTACAACCGTACAGTCAATCTGCAAAGGTTTTTCCGTAAGCTGGAACTCATCGGTAAATTCCAGATTTTCTGCATCCTCCAGCAGTTCCAGGCGCAAGGCTGAACAGAATGCCGGATGCCACTGCAGCTTTTGGGACTTTTTCTGATTCTTCTCCTGTTCTTTTTTCAACTGTTCTCCTTTTATTATATGTAACTTTCACGCTTTTTTCAACGCACAAAAATTACGTATTAATAAACTCATAAAACTCGAACAAATGGGATTCTCGGCAGAAACTGCCTCTGAAAAAAGATATGTTCACTATATCATATGTATACACTCGTTGCAAGAAAAAACACGCAATGCGATATTCTCACATTGCGTGTTTTCTGTCAATCCAGATTAAATAACGGCAGCGGCAATACAGATACTTTTGTAATTCGTTTGTTATATATAATTTTTCCCGCACGCTCGGTCTTCGTTTTCAGACAAAGATAATAATCCAGTTGTCCCTTTTCAACAAGTTCCCTGTAATTTACCTTAAAATGGTAATTGCCATCGATTTCAACTTCATAGGCATCCTTCGTTCCTCCGGAATCTTCCGCTTTACTCCAAATCCATCCCGCTGTTCCATCTACAAGCTTTGATCCCGATGGAACTTCTAATCCGGACTGATTTTTTCCAGGATACTCTTGTGCATTGCTTCCGGTATTAAAGATTACCCTTGGATTTTCAATGGAAGAAGGAATTTTATATTGATATATTCCATTCTCCATCTTTACCATTTGCATCCCCGGCCATGATCCATTGTTTAAGGAACTATTTTCTTCGGAATATACATAACAATATACGGTATCCTTCCAATTTGCCGGCTTTCTTAAATAAATGTAATTGGAATCCCACCCGGATGTTGAAACCTCTTCTTTCATTATTGTATCGGAAGAATTATATAGATCCGGATGCTCGGAAGCAGAAAGTATCTTACTTCCGGAAGCATCCACAAACTGCAATGCATTGGTTTTCGTCTCCTGTTTTGATTTTCCAAATGCCGGATCCGTGATCTTAAAAGTCACATCCATCGTAGAATCTGCATTATAAGAAAAATTGTCGGGATCAATTTCTGCATACAGATAAGCTTCCGTACTGCTGTTCTCCTGCTTATCCGGATTGGTAATCTCGACATAAGGATTTCCTGTCGTTGCACGGTATGCACTGATCATCGTATTGACAAATAATTTCACCTCACTGTCAGGAAGATCCTTTTCATTTCCAGAATGTCCCATTCCTGTATACGTGATATTTCCGATGTTATAAATATAATACTGGTTTCTCGCATCATTTTCCTTGGAAGAATAAATTCCTGTTCTGTTCTGACTGTCATCGGAAAGACTATACCATACCACCAGATCCTCATTATCCATATCCAGCTGATGCCACTGCTGATGTGTTTCCGCAACATCCAGTTTTTCCATATCCTGCTCGTCAAGAATATATGGATAGTGTGTAATCTGTCCCCGGTTATCCAGGCAAATCCTCGTTGTTTTTCCCAATCCACCCTCAAAGTTTGTATTCAATGCAATACGGTCTGCAGCTGCATTTTTATTTTTACTTTCTTTTACCCCATCATGATAAGTTTGATAAGTTGTATTAGGGCCAAATTTCAAATACAGATCGACCCCTGCATCACTGTAGTCCGGAATATAATATTCCTGACCGTTTTCTCCTTTTTGTACCGCCTTAAAAGACGAATACTTATATACCCCAAGATTTCCTTTTTCTTTTTCTCCATCCTTTCCGGAGATCAGGGAAACCTCTCCTCCCTGCAATGACCACGTTCCGCTCTTATATCTCCGCTGTCCCATCAGATCACGAATACGGCCATCATATGTAATGGACTTTAGCTTTTCTGGATTTCCGATTTCATTGTATGTACTGTTTCTGCAGATATCGTGACTTAAAATGACACTCTTTCCCTGATCCACAAAATACTCAAATCCCGCCTGGAATACGCTGTTTTCTGTAAATACGGCACTATCGGAGAAACCAAGGATCAGCATATCATAATCATCCAGATATGATTCCCATGCATTTATCTGGGATTCGGTTGTTCCATTTTTGCAGAACTTATTTTTCCAGTCCTTATTTATCATAAAATCAATGGTAACCTTAAAATCGTTCACTCCATCCAGAAACTTTTTGAATTTTTGGGCATTATTACTCTTCCCTCCCTCACTGGATTTTGTGTCCATAATCAGCTCCTTTGATGGCTGAGAGTTCATATCATAAGACAAATTCATTTGCAGGACTTTAATCTTTTCGCGGTTTTCCTCTGTCGTTTTGATCGCACAGTATTTACTCACACTGTTTCTGAGATTACTGTTATCTGTGTCATATATCTCCAGTTTCCACGGCAGAATTCCCACATAACTGGCCGGCAGTTCCTGCGTAATCGTATACCACTCTCCGGCCTCTAAACGATCCGCCTGAATAGGATTTCCTTTCTGATCCGAAATTTTTAAGTTTCCGATCTGTTCGGTTTCCTCCTGCCCCGATGCCGGATCTTTCAGAGAACCTTTATAAATGCCATCTCCATTCCGATCAATATACAGATTTACCCCATAATTACGGCTCTTACTTCCCTTGACCTGAAACTGGTAAACCAATGTATGCCCATCCACGTACTGTACCGAATCTTTGCAGATAGCGCCACCATTTTCCGTGTAACTATATTCTTTCGGATAGCCTGTGCCATTTTCTGTATTAAATGTGATCTTACAACTATTGCGCACTACATCTGACAGTAAACCGGACTGATCCACCTGACCTGTAATATAGAGATGATTTTTATACTCATCATCATTCGCAAGTGAAAAAAGCTGATAAACCTGAGAATCCCCATCCACGGTACCCTTTTGGTTGTTATCTTTCCGTGCATTATTTACATCAACTTCTCTTTTTCCGGCATCCTTGTAGAATTTTTCATCAACAATGACCGGCTTTCCCGCAGCCATGAAACTTTTCAGTTCCTTTACTTTTTTAGCCGTCAGATCATTACCGGAATACCGGATCACATCATCACTCTGTAACATTGTATATTCTGCTCGGTCCCTGTTCTCTCCACCAACTTTTATTACCTTATCACCAATACTGCTGTAAATCAGTCCATTCATCAGCGTATCGTTGTATCCGTCTTTTCCGTTCGCCTGATTCTGCGTCGCTCCAAAGACAATCATATCATACTCGGAATTTAAATCGTCAATTTTTCCGATAAATTCCCAGCTTGCCATACGTGTAATCGTAATTTTTCCGTCTTGTACCTGCTTTTTTATATCTCCCGCAATCCATGGCAATAATGTACGATAATACTTTTTCCATTTCTGACATTGACTGCAATCATCTTTTTTACAGGATTTGAGATGGTCCTCAATTCTGGTATAACTCAAATCTTTTTTCTGAACATCTCCGATAAATTCATTTGTCGGTTCTACTTCGAGAATATGCAGATCCACATTTGTCCGGTAATTTCTTCCGTGCAGAATAAAATAAATAAAATCATTTGCACTCAGTTTATCCGGACGTTTACCGGTCTGATCCTCATACCATTCAAATGCCTCCGCATTCTTTGTTGTTTCCGGATAATTTTTTTTCGTGAATCCCTGCGTAAAAATATTAAAATTACTGTAAGAATATACATTGCCATATACAATTTCACTGGCACCTTCACTGATATTCTTATTTTGTGCATATGAAAGATCAAAAGTATTCTCTGATGGATTCATACTTTTTACCCATTCATCATGTTTTTTCCCGTTTTCATCCGTATAGACACCATTTTCATCAATCATATCAAAATAATAGTCTACAAAAAATTCCGGTCGGTATTCAAGAACCATGATTGCAAGTTTATTCAAATTTTTGCTTTTCGTATTATCGTAAGTAGTTTTACTTAAAATAAGTGCTGGCGGATTCTCCCCGGCCATACATTCTGTAATCGTTTTGACTGCTTTCCACGGAACATCATTTTCTTTCTGAAAATACGTTGGTGCGCTGGAATCCACTTCTTCCTGCCCGTCTTTTTTCGTCCGGTTCCATAACTGACGTAATCCATCATCCTGTTCTTCCGATATACAGATTAAATCTGCCTCTTTTAAATAGTCCAGATTGCTGTCTTTTTCCAGATCCTGCGGAGTCAGAGAAATTACCTGTGAAACAAATCCTTCTTCCGTTGAGGACTGAAATGCATGCTGAATCAGACTGTCCCTGTTATGAATCACATACTTTTTTGTTTCAAAATAGCCAGCTTCCGTACGTGTCGTCCATACCTGATCTGCCTGATAATCCGTTTCCCTGTTTTGTGTATTTTCCGCCTCTACCCAGTTGTATTCTCCTTTATGGCTGCTGTTGTATACAAATTTCGAGCCATTGTCATCCGTTACAAGATCAAACCATCCCGAGGAATCCGAACGCTTTTCATAATATCCGGTCTGTGTCAAGCCATTTGCAACAAATTTCCACATCCCATAATTCTTTTCCCAGGTAACCCAGGTTGTATCTGCCGGGGCCATGTTTTTATATTGTTCCACATTTACCCATGGTTCCCGGACCGTCGCCCCCGCCGGAATCTGATCCGCAAACACATCTGTCACGGCATCTTCTTTCCATGCAATATTACTGTCTGCATTTCCTATGAACATTCCTGCATACATTCCATATGCTATTTCATCCACAGAAAGCTTGTCCATGTCGATCGGTTCACACCCCGGAATCAGATACCCCAGTCTTGCCAGGCTCCGGTTCGGAACAATCTCCACAATCGTAAACGGATTCTCCTTCGTTCCAATCTGTGCCAAAGAATTCTTTTTCATATAGGTCTCCGTCTGTTTTTTGTCCTTTGGATTCAGATTATTTGCAATCTGTGCGTCTACACGCATCATACTGTGACCAACCCAGACACCTGCGATAACCGCCAGACATAATACAAGACTCACCAGACATTTTGCATGCTTCTTCATACCCGTTCCTCTTTTCTACTTAAAATAGTCCGCCGCATTGGCACTGATTACATCGGTTAACTGATTGCGCAAACTAATCGTATTGTCCGTCGCATAGGATTTCTTCTGATCTTCAAATTCCAGATGCACCGTAACCTGCTGATCTGTTTCCAATTTTGTCAGATCCACATAAAAATTCCGGACATAATCTGCAATCTCCGTATCCGCAACCGTTCCCCCCATGCCTGCAATCACCTGATCGTTTTCATCCACCACATCATATGAATATCCATACATGAGAGAGTGATCCTGCTGATAAATCGTAATTTTCCTGCGCTGCACGTTTCCGTCTTGCTGCGTCACACGTGTATACAGATACAACCGGTGCACCGCGGACAGCATCTCGGCATCATCTTTTCCTATTCCGGTTGTTGTATTCACGATCTGATTCTGCAGACGATTAACTGTCATCTGTGCTTCACTCTGCACATTTGTCTCTCCACTGTCCTTGTTATAGCTGCGCATGCTGAACAGAAAAAATCCAAAAATCGCACCGACAACGATGGAAAGAATGGCTATACTTACGATTAATTCAATTAACGATAATCCCCTGTGATCCATCTGCCTTTTCATATGCTACTTCTCCACCTTATGTTTTCCTGTTTCCGGATACAGCCGGATTTTCCATTCCCGGCTTCCCTGAGTAACAATGATCTCATCACATTGCAGAACCTCCGCGGATGCCCCGACATATCTGCATGTCTGCAGGGTCGAATCCGTATACAGACCGGAAAATGCACCGGAGGCCCGGTCAAATGATAGAATCATATCCTGTACAGCCACATCGGTAACAGCCCCATCGTTTGTGTGATAGGTAATCGTAAACCTGCCATCTAGTACCACATCCGAGGCATAGGAAGTTTTTAACACATAATCATCACCTGACTTCGTCAGTTCCATCCATGCCTGTGTCTTTGAGAGTGCCTGTACCCGTGTCTCGGAAAGTGCCTGATCCATCTCTGTGATTGCCTTCTTTGCCTTCCATCCTGCAGAAGAATAAACACTGATCACAACTCCGGTACTGACAATTGCCATAATTGCAATGGTCACAACTAATTCAATTAACGAGAGTCCTCTGTTATCCTTCAATCGTATCCTCTTCCCTTTACTGTTTTTTCCAATTCTGGAATGTTACATAATCACCGAAATCCACCACATCCCCACTCGTGATTCCATCCGAATCTTCCGTGAGATAACTTTCTCCGGAAACCAGATAATCAGCCGCACAGACCCCGTCTGCATTTTTAATTCCAAGCGTTCTGGAAACTTCCGCTGCATCCGCTGATACCGTCACATTTCTTCCTGATGCCAGAATAAGATCACCACCACATAGAATCAAACCTGAAAAGTCCCTGTTCAGAGCAACATTTCCAGAAGCAATAATAACATGAAGATTTGGGGTTTTTGCTGCCTGCGCATCATCCCATATAAAACTGCCATTTGCCACAATTGCGGTACATGCTTTCTCTACCGAATCAAACACACGGAAAAGACCGGAGCTGATGGCAAGTGTTGCATCTCCCGATACATCTTTAACAAGATTTTCATATACCGTCTGATTCTTTTCCTCCGCAGTAAGTCCGGATGCATAATTTTCGGTCAGCTTATGCTTAAGCCCCGCAAACCGGTCCTGATTTTCGCTCTGCCGGATATTTTCTTTTCCGGCCTTCTCCTCTGCTTTCAGATCATAATATAACCGGTTCTGTTCCGGTACAAGCACACTTCCATTAAAGTAGGTTTCATAATGTGTAAGATCCGTATCACTTCCATTCACCAGATGATCTGCATATTTGATGGATGTATTGTAATGTTTCTCATCCAGATGTGCAGAAATTGCACTTACATTATAATTTTCCGCACCATATTTTCTTGCATCCTGTGTATTTACAAATGTTGGAAAAAAATAAACCATATCCACCGTACCCGCATCGGTTTTCAGACGATACACCTGCTTGGTCACACCGGATACCCCCATATTTTTTAACACATCCGGAACCGTTCCGTCTTCGGACAGGAAATATGCATACGGAATACTGTTTTTATCAAGCTCCGGATGTTTTTTGGCGATCTCATCAAGTACCTGCTGATAAGTTGATTCCGACATTGGATTAATTCCACCATGCGCACAATAGGAAGCAACATATTTTCCCTCCAGCAGATATGCCCGCTGGTCGGACTTAACGGAAACTGACTGTCCCATCTGCACATCCTTCTGTAAAAGAGAATTTTCTTTATTATTTTCTGCAGTATTAATATAAGCTGTTCCTGCGATTTTAAATGTTTTTAATCCGGTCAGATCCAGTGTTGCATTTTTTCCGTTCAGCAAAATAGAACTGGAGTACGAAGCCTGGTCATTGTCTGCACAATCTGCCAGCGTAACGGTTGTACCGTCCGCCTTTTTTTCAACCACCTCCGAAGCACACTGCGCACTCTTTAAAGTCTCCGGATTTCCAAACAGATTCAGGTTGCCGGAAATAGACACCTCCGTTTTTCCCTGTCCCTTTAATACAAGATCATCTGCCAGATACGTCTGTTTTCCCCGGATGTTTAACGTTGCGG
>JALFLM010000035.1 GCA_022774705.1 Lachnospiraceae bacterium
CAACTTTATTGTATAACGGAAGGTGACTTTTTTGTATAACAATTTATGCACACCCGCATAGCGGGTGGTTGTCTGTTTCAGGCATCTCCATTTTTCGGAACACGAAAAACTCCGATGCCTTCAACTGGCTAAAGCCATTAAATAGAAAAAGCCGCAGGCTCAACACCTGCGGCTTATTTCTTTCAATCAATACCATGTGGCGAAAATACAAGCTATCCGCCAAAATAGAACGATTAGTTATATTTACGTTTTCTTGCAGCTTCAGACTTTTTCTTACGTCTTACGCTGGGTTTCTCGTAATGTTCTCTCTTACGAATCTCCTGCTGAATGCCAGCCTTTGCACAGTTTCTTTTGAATCTGCGTAAAGCGCTGTCTAAACTTTCGTTATCTTTTACGATTACGTTTGACATAGCTCACACCTAACCTCCCTTCAGTTGCGTATTGTGTTTTTACAACTGTTTGGGTAAAATTCTAACACACCTATTATTATAACATAATTCTGCTATTCGTCAACACAAAAATGTTCAAACTTTGAAGATTTTTAGTACCTGCTCAGCTTCTGCCGAACTGTACCAGTCTACTTCAGCTGCCCTTCCACGGTTTCTGCGACTTTAGCCAGTGCGTCATCGATTCCCGCAGGGTTCTTGCCGCCGGCCTGTGCCATATTGGGACGTCCACCACCGCCGCCGCCTACGAGTCCGGCAATTGCTTTGATCAGGTTGCCCGCATGTGCGCCTGCTTTCTGAGCTTCAGGTGTTACCATGGATAACAGGTTTACCTTGCCGTCCAGATCAGATGCGATGACAACAACTCCTTCGCCCAGCTTCTCCTTCAGCTGATCACCCAGATTTCTCAGGCCGTTCATATCCACACCATCTGCGCGGACAGCCAGAACCTTAACGCCTTTCACTTCCTTCACCTGATCCATGACATCGCCCAGAGCATCCTTGGCCAGTTTGCTCTTCAGCTTTTCATTCTCAGCTGACATGGCTTTCAGTTCCGCCTGCATGGCTTCAATTCTTGCTACCAGCTGGGAAACCTCTGTTTTAGCTACCTTTGCTGCTGCCTGAAGAGTCTCTTCCATCTCATTATAATATGCCGTAACCCCTTTGCCGGTTAATGCTTCAATTCTTCTGACGCCTGCTGCAATACCACTTTCGGAAATGATCTTGAAGGATCCGATGGCAGAGGTATTGCCGACATGGGTACCTCCGCAAAGTTCTTTGGAAACATCTCCCATGGATACGACGCGCACATCCTGTTCATACTTTTCACCGAACAGCGCCATGGCACCGGACTTTTTCGCTTCTTCCACATTCATTACATCCGTTACGACGGGAATTGCTTCTGCAATTGCATCATTGACCAGCTTCTCAACCTCAGCAATCTCTTCAGGAGTCATTGCCTGGAAATGAGAGAAGTCAAAACGCAGTCTGTCCGCATTGACCATGGAACCGGCCTGTTCCACATGGCTGCCCAGAACCTTTCTGAGAGCTGCCTGAAGCAGATGGGTTGCACTGTGGTTTTTCGCTGTATCCCCGCGATTTGCTCCGCATACGGATGTGGTCACGATATCATTTACAGCAAACATGCCCTTTGTTACAACACCCACATGGCCGATCTTGCCGCCTTTTAACTTGATGGTGTCTACTACCTTGAATTCTGCATCATCCTTTGTCAGAACACCCACATCGGCATTCTGACCGCCCATGGTTGCATAGAATGTTGTTTTATCCAGGATGATCGTACCTTCATCGCCCTCAGCCAGAGCCTGAACGATCTCTTCTTTATTGGTAATAACCTGAATTCTGCCTTCCGCACTCAGTTTGTCATAGCCGACAAATTCGGAAGTGATCTCCGGATCGATTTCATCGTAAACAGTAGCATCAGCACCCATGTAGTTCGTTACTTTTCTGGCTTTACGTGCTTTTTCCTTCTGTTCCTCCATGCATGCGGTAAAGCCTTCTTCATCTACCTGAATGCCTTTTTCCTCCAGAATCTCTTTGGTCAGATCAAGAGGGAATCCGTAAGTATCGTACAGCTTGAATGCATCCGCACCGGAAAGTACGCTGCTGCCTTTTGCGGCAAGTTCCGTTTCCATATCAGCCAGAATACTGAGCCCCTGATCGATGGTACGGTTGAATTTTTCCTCTTCCTGTTCGATTACCTTGAAGATAAAGGGGGCCTTTTCAGCCAGTTCCGGATAACCGTCTTTGGAGGTTTCAATAACGGTATTGCTCAGTTTTGTCAGGAACAGACCTTCAATGCCCAGCAGCCTGCCATGGCGTGCCGCACGTCTTAACAGTCTCCTCAGTACATAGCCGCGGCCTTCGTTGGAAGGCATGATACCGTCAGCAATCATGTTGCTGATAGAACGGATATGGTCAACGATAACACGGATGGAAACATCCTTTTTGGGATCTTCGCCGTAGACTGCACCGCACAGATCACATACGGCATCACGAAGAGCTGCAAATGTATCGATACTGAATACGGAATCCACATCCTGTACAACAACGGCCAGACGTTCCAGACCCATACCGGTATCAATGTTTTTGTTCTCCAGTTCGGGATAATTGCCCTTGCCGTCCGCATTGAACTGGGTAAATACGTTGTTCCATACCTCCATGTAACGGTCACAGTCGCATCCTACGGTACATCCGGGCTTACCGCAGCCGTATTTTTCACCACGGTCATAATAAATCTCGGAACAGGGACCGCAGGGACCCGCGCCGTGTTCCCAGAAGTTGTCTTCCTTACCGAAACGGAAAATACGTTCCGCAGGGATTCCCATCTCCTTGTTCCAGATATTGAATGCTTCGTCGTCATTCTCATAAATGGAAGGATACAGACGGTTGGGATCCAGTCCCACAACTTCAGTCAGAAATTCCCATGACCAGTGGATTGCTTCTGTCTTAAAGTAATCGCCAAATGAGAAATTGCCCAGCATCTCGAAAAAGGTCAGGTGACGTGCAGTCTTGCCCACATTCTCAATATCACCGGTACGGATACACTTCTGGCAGGTAGCCATCCGTGTACGGGGCGGTACCTCCTGTCCCGTAAAATAAGGCTTCAGAGGAGCCATACCTGCAGGAATCAGCAGGACGCTGTTATCATTATGAGGAACCAGAGAATAGCTGCTTCTGCACAGATGGCCTTTTGTCTCAAAGAAATCGAGAAACATCTTTCTCAGTTCGTTAACACCGTATTTCTTCAATGTTGTTACGCTTCCTTTCTTCTGTTATCATTCATTGGGTTCTGCAGAGAATCCTCCGCTCCGCCGCGCAGGCGTCCCGGGAGAATCCGTCTTAAAGCAGAACATCCGGCGGATAACCTGAAGGCCGCCGGAAGATAGAGGTCTGACACGGCAAAAGATGCAGGCTCGCACCCGCATCCTTCTGCACGCGTACCCGTCGGATCACTTTATGAAAAATACCGTGAAATCTCCTTTGATTTCTCACAGGTGCCCTAAGGGTGCATAACTGGAAATGTACAATTATTCTTCCGTAGAATTCTTCGCAGTTTTACGATCCTTCAATTTGGCACCGCAAATGAATGCCGCGACGATGATCGCCAGATAAATTACGAACTTTACTGCACTTGTTACAAATGCTCCCAGAAATGCCATCTGAATCCCCCTCCTTTATCTTCAGATCCTTCGATCTGATATTCAGATATGCCGTTACAAAGCAGCGAACAATCCCCCTCGCCGGCCATAAACAGCATACTATGTGCATCTTCTGGTATTCCCGAAAAGGATACCTGTTATGCAGAGTTTAGTTTATATTAGCACACCAGACGTCAGATTGCAAGAAAAAGATGTTGACCTGAGTTCAGACTTCGACCCGGATAAGTAAATTTGTTACTGAGGCTGGACTTCAGCTTCTTTCTTCTGATGCACAATCCGGAAGCTGAAGCTGATTTTTCTGTCACCTGGTACCAGATATTCTTCGTGGATCGGTGCTCCCCAGCTGTCATCGCCGCCCACGCCGCACTGTGCTCCCAGTATCCTCAGATAATTGTAGGGATGGTCGGGAAGTTCGTCAGCCAGCATGGCATGCTCCATCTCCAGGGCACTGTAAGGAAGAAGGCTTCCTTCCAGCAGCTGTCCGTCAGCTTCGAATCGAAGTCCATCACCTGTTTCATCCGTTACCGACAGCCAGCGCAGCTTCGTGCGGTTGCCGCATTCCTGCGGCTTCAGATATGCGGAGTAATTATCCTCTGCTGTAGTTTCAAATACACCGATCCGTGCACCGCAGTCTCTGTCAATATAATTTTCCTCAGGCCCCGCACCGTAATAACGCATCCGGTCAAAGCGTTCCTTTAATTTGAATTCCATGCCGAAAGCAGGAACCGGCGGCATGCCCGAAAGGCCGGGATATTCCATGGAAACGGTAATGCTCCCGTCCGCAGTAATCAGATAGGTAATGGTATGGCCCTGTACAGTGGGAGCACAGAAAACAGGATACAAAAACGGCACGGTGATTTTACAGAAATTCTCCCCGATTTCCAGCCCCAGATGTTTCATATCCGCCTTCTGACCTGCCGTTATGGCAAGATAGCAGCTGCTCTGGTTCAGCAGTGCCATGCCACGGTCATTGTCAGTGGATGCTCTCCAGTAAGTTGCTTTCGGAGTATTGGTAATATATTCTGTTCCATCATAAATCAAAGATACCAGACCTCCGTCCGCTCTGGAAAAGAGCACACGGAATCCTTCTCCCATCACACCGATATTCACATCACCGTTTACAACTCTGAAATCTGTTCTGATTTCTTCTTCTTCATCCCGTCCGCCTACCGTAATCACAGCCTGTCCAAAGGAAATTTCATGGCCTGCTTTTGCCCACAGCGTATCCTCCTTCTGAACTGCCGATACATTCAGCAGATATTCGCCCCGTTCTTCCGGAATCCGGAAAGGCATTTCCACATAAGCTTCGGAAAGTGGTGCAACATCCGCATCAAAAACGGTTTCCCACAGAACAACCCCTTCTTTTTCCGTCTGCATACGGAACCGGTATGCCTTTGTATCCATAAAAAGATTGCGGTTGCGGATATTGACGCCTTTTTTATCGGGAGTCAGAAGAACCGGGGCGTACAGCTGCTTTACTTCCTGCATCTTGGGAGATTCACAGCGGTCCGCATAAACAATGCCGTTGGTACTGAAACCATAATCGGAAGGTCTTTCATCATGGTAGCCGCCGTAAACCAGATATTCTTTACCGTCCTTACGGGTCTGCCACAGGGCCTGATCGATGAAATCCCAGATAAATCCGCCCTGATACTGCTCATACCGGTCCTCCAGGTCGGTATACAGCTTCATACCGCCGCAGGAATTGCCCATGGCATGCATATATTCACAGCTGATGTAGGGCTTTGCCGGATTTGAATCCAGATATTCCGCAATCTCTGCCGGTTTGGCGTACATACGGCTTTCCATATCGCTGATGCAGTCGTATTCCCGGTTCCAGAAACAGCCCTCGTAATGAACAAGACGGCGGGGATCCTTCTCATGGAAAAACCGGGTTATGTTCATAATATCCTCTCCGGCATAGGATTCATTGCCGCAGGACCAGATCAGAACACTGGGATGGTTCTTGTCCCGTTCAAACATGGAGCGTGCCCGGTCCACCACATTATCATTCCACTCAGGCAGATTGCCCGGAACATTCCATGAAGGCTCACAGGCACCCAGCTTCTGCCAGGAACCGTGACTCTCCAGGTTCGTCTCATCAATCAGATAAATACCGTACTCGTCGCAGAGTTCATACCAGAGTTTGTTATTGGGATAATGGCAGGTCCGGTCCGCATTGATATTATTCCGCTTCATACACTGAATATCCCAGAGCATATCCTCTCTGGAAATCACACGGCCGGTACGTGGATGAAATTCATGACGGTTCACCCCACGGAAAATAATCCGTCTTCCGTTGAGAAGCATCACCCCGTTTTTCATCTCAAAACGGCGGATTCCGAATTTTACCGGAACTATTTCCACCAGTTCTTCCCTCTCATTAATAATGGACAATTCCATCTGATAGCGGTAGGGATTCTCCGCACTCCACAGATGGAGATCTCCTGTTGAAAACAGCACGCGGCATGTTTCACCTGCTTCCATCTGTGCAGGCTCACACACCAGACTTCCCTGTGCATCCTTCATCTCCACCAGAAGATGGCAGCCTTCCAGCCTGCCGGTGAGTTTTGCCCGGACATTCACATCTGCAGTGAGAAAATCATCCGCCACATCGGTGGTAATAAATACATCATTGATGTGCGCTTCCGGCAGAGCATAGAGATTCACATCACGGAAAATACCGGAAAACAGGAAAAAATCCTGATCTTCGATCCAGCTGGCACTGCTGTATTTGTACACTTCCACGCAGATCCGGTTCCTGCCCGGATGCATCAGTCCGGTTACGTCAAATTCGGAAGGTGTAAAACTGTCCTCTGCATAGCCTGCAAATGATCCGTTCACCCACAGATACATGGCCGTACTGACTCCTTCAAATGAAAGAACCAGCTTTTTCCCTTCAAAATTGACAGGCAGTTCAAAATCCTTCATATAGCTGCCCACAGGATTGTCCCGGCGTACCTTCGGCGGACGGATATCCTCGATTCCGTCCCAGGCATACATGGTGTTGACATAATGATTCTGACCGTATCCCTGGGTCTCCATATGACCCGGCACCTGAATCTCAGCCCACTCCCCGGCATCGAAGCCGTCTTTCCAGAAGTCCACGATCCGTTCTTCAGGCCTGTCGGCATAAGCAAATTTCCATGAACCGTTCAGGCAGAAGCATAACGGCATGCTGCCTCCCATATCCTCTCTTTTTTCAAAAAAACTGTGATCCGAATGTGCCTCCAGCTGATTCACCCGGAAAACTTCAGGATCCGATAACCAATTAATATTCATAAAATTTTCCCCCATACTGAATATTTAAAAAATTCAGAAAATGCGTCACCAGGCGGAAAAATTTCCCCGCGATGGCGGCGCACTTTCGCTTTCCGACTATAGAACTTCTATAAACCGTTCAAATGCCTGACGGCCTTCGGGAGTACATTTGTATACACCCGCATCCTCCAGTACATGAACAAATACCTGACCGGTCTCCTCCTTCAGGATATCCATCACGGTATCTTTCCGGAAAGAACCGTACTTTCTGCAAAGCTCATCTGCCCAGTCCGCATGTTTTTCCAGTTCTTCACAGCTGCGGTAATCCTTTCCTTCCACCAGATATTCACCCAGAAGTTCCAGCTCACCCTTCAGTCTTGCGGGAAGAACAGCCAGACCCATAACCTCGATCAGCCCGATATTCTCTTTCTTGATATGATGGTATTCATTGTGAGGATGATACAGGCCAAGAGGACATTCGTCTGTTGTAATGTTGTTGCGCAATGTCAGATCCAGTTCATACAGGTCACCATTCATACGCGCAATGGGCGTAATGGTGTTGTGCGGTTCCCCATCCGTTTCCGCAAAAATATATGCATCCGCATCGGTGTAACCGCGCCATGCTTTCAGAATATGATCCGCCAGATCGATCACGCGGTCGGCATCTTTACCGTCAAGACGGATAACAGACAAAGGCCAGTGAACGATTCCCGCCTGAATATCCTCATAGCCGGGAACGGTAAAGGTCTTTTCCAGCTTTGCATTTGCCATGGCAAATGTGTACCCGCCGCCCTGGAAATGATCATGACTTAAAATGGAACCTCCAACAATAGGCAGGTCCGCATTGGAGCCCAGGAAATAGTGGGGGAACAGCCTGACAAAATCAAACAGCTTGCAAAATGCCGCCCTGTCGATCTTCATGGGTACATGCTCACCGTTAAATACAATCGCGTGTTCATTGTAGTAAACATACGGTGAATACTGCATTCCCCACTGGCTGTTGTTGATGGTAACAGGAATGATCCTGTGATTCTGTCTTGCAGGATGATTCATACGGCCTGCATATCCCTCATTCTCC
>JALFLM010000150.1 GCA_022774705.1 Lachnospiraceae bacterium
CGCTGCTCATGAGTGGTGACGGAAGCGACCGGTATTATAATGAAGTGAATACCATGAAGCTGTATTCCATGAATGCGGGGGTGCCGGAGACGCAGATCGAAGAAGATCCGCTGGGACTCTGTACTTACGACAGTATCCGTCGTGTGATCGATGAGTATGCTGCGGATAAGATCGTAATTGTTACGCAGAGATATCACATGTACCGGGCGCTTTACATAGCACGCAGACTGGGAGTGGAAGCGTACGGCGTCACTTCCGATGCCAGACACTATTCCGATCAGACCTCCAGAGAGATCAGGGAGATTGCTGCAAGATGTAAGGATTTCTTTATGGTGTGGCTTGGTGAGTGTTCCGGTGACACGATTGAGAAACTGACTGACAGGATAGAACAGCTGTCGGCAAGGTACTAGGCAGATAAAAGCTGCTGCGGAAGTTTTCTGAAAAGAGAGCTTTCACAGCAGCTTTTTTGCGTTGCAGGGAAAGCCGGGCAGCAGACTTGTCCGGGTATCTGCAGGTACAATACCAAAATAAACAAAAATGCACAAAAGTACTGAAAAATAATATGGGAATAGATATGGAAAATATACATGGTTTTGCGCTTGATATAATGTATAGTAGTACGATATGAATTAAATATCTCAAAATATACATGTATATATTGTGAAAATTATTCAAAAAATATCGGGTAATAATTCACAAAATTTCATTTCAAAAAACCGCATTTCGGGGGATGGAACTGTCATTTTGGATAATAAAAAAATCAGACTGATAAAAAAATAACGGGTCCTGTAAATTATTTAATAGAACAGCGGTTATATATAGAAAAATATAGCTAATTGTTATTAAAATAACGAAAAACGAAACTAGTCTATTTGATTTATTGATAAATACATGGTAAACTCGGGTTACTGGTAAACGACGATATTTGCTGTAATCCGAGCTTTGCTGCAGGGGTAAAGCCGATAGGGTGCTGTCCGCTACAAATCAGTGCCTTCCCGTTTTGAAAAGGATTCTGCTATATCAATTCAGTGAGGAGGTAAATTTTTATGAGTGCTGAAAAGAAGACGGTTCCTTTTAACGGTACAAAGGAACAGGAAGAACAGCTCAGGCAGGTCATTGCTGCCCATAAGGGACAGAAGGGCGCGCTGATGCCTGTGCTTCAGCAGGCTCAGGAAATCTACGGTTATCTGCCCATTGAAGTACAGCAGATCATTTCTGACGAAATGCAGATTCCCATGAGCAAGATTTTTGGTGTTGTTACATTCTACTCTTTCTATTCGCTGTATCCCAAGGGAAAATACAAAATTTCCGTTTGTCTTGGTACGGCATGTTATGTAAAGGGATCCGGTCAGGTATATGACAAGCTGCAGCAGCTGCTGGGTATTTCCGGCGGCGAGTGTACACCGGATGGCAAGTTCTCTCTGGAGGCATGCCGCTGCGTAGGTGCCTGCGGTCTGGCGCCTGTTATGATGGTGAACGATGATGTCCATGGACGGTTAACACCGGACGCTGTGGAAAAGATTCTGGAAATATACGAATAGGAGGGTATGGCCAATGATTAAAACGATTGATGAATTAAGAGCAGTCAAAAGCCAGTATCAGGCAACGGTAGCCTTCCGTCATCCCGGCGCAGCTGAAAAAGACAGCTATAAACGTCACGTGCTGGTGTGTGCAGGTACAGGATGTACCTCATCCGGCAGTGTTAAGGTTGCAGCAAAACTGGAAGAAGAAATCGCAGCAAGAGGTCTGCAGGACGAAGTTTGTGTGGTAAAAACCGGATGTCACGGTCTGTGTGCTCTGGGGCCGGTTATGATCATTTACCCGGAAGCAGCATTTTATTCCAACATGGAGCTGGAACACGTTGAGAAGATCGTGGAAGAACATCTGGTCAACGGCAACGTGGTAACAGAATATTTATATAAAGAAACAATCACACCGGATGGAATCATCCCCATGAATGACACCCATTTTTACAAGAAACAGCAGCGTGTGGCTCTGCAGAACTGCGGTGTCATCAATCCCGAAGATATCAACGAGTATATCGGAACCGGAGGATACGAAGCATTACATAAGGTGCTGACCACCATGAGCCGTGAAGACGTAGTTGGCGTACTGGAAAAATCCGGCCTGCGCGGACGCGGGGGCGGCGGATTCCCTACGGGACGCAAGTGGAAATTTGCCATGGGCGGAGAACCGGGAATCCAGAAAGATGTATGCTGCAACGCAGACGAAGGCGACCCGGG
>JALFLM010000176.1 GCA_022774705.1 Lachnospiraceae bacterium
CTTCAATGGTCTTTATCATAAAACCGATTTCATCCATATGTGCCGCAAACATAATCTTCTTCGCGGCTGCTCCCCCGGTACCTTTCTTATGCACAATCAGATTTCCCATGGCATCGGTCATAATCTCATCCGCGTAAGGTACCGCTTCCTTCTCAATAAAACGGCGCACCTCTTTCTCGTAACCCGACACACCCCAAAGCTGTGTCAGATCCCTCAGTAAACTCTCGTCCCTCAAAAAAAAGACCTCCTTCAAACGTACCATTTATCACTTAAACGCTTTTATCTGTTAAAGTTTCAGGCTGCTGTAAGTGTAACACGATTCGCCAACTTTTGCAATATACATTTTGCATTTTGCAAAATAAAGAAGTTCTGAACAATTGCAAAAAATCCTTGACATTTTTTCGTCTGATTGTGATAATGAATTCAGTTTCAAGGGGGGTATACTATGAATTTAAATAAATCCACGCTTTCGGAACAGATTTACCAGATCCTGCGGTCCGATATTCTGACTCAGAAGATTCCTTTGGGGGAAAAACTGACGCTGAAGCATCTGCAGGAACGGTTTGAAGTAAGCTCCACACCGATCCGAGAGGCTTTGACCCGGCTTTCTCAGGATGGTCTGGTAGATTATTATTCCAATATCGGTGTGAATGTGATTTCTTTATCGGAGGACGATCTGAAAGAACTTTATCAGTTTATGGGTGATCTGGACCGGCTGGCCATTCTTTACACTGCCGGTCATCCGGAGCATGAAGCGATCTGCAAAGAACTGCAGGATGCCGTTTCCGTCACAGAAAAGCTGCAGAACTGTCAGGACATGCCGGAGGAGCTCACCTCTCTCTGGATTAAAAATTCTGATGATTTTCATCTGATTTTTTACAAATACTGCAACAACCGCAAATTGAAAACGGCTGCAGAAACACTCCGCAGCCAGCTTACGATTTTTTCCAATATTTATGAAACGAAGCAGGAACCCCAGAAAGAAATTCACCGGATGCATGTGAAGATTTTCGAGGCATATAAAGCCGGCGCGTATGCCGAAGCCGGCGATCTGATGAAAGAACATCTGAATGCCTCACTGGAATTTGCCCTGAAATCTTTTCCCGATATGAACGACCTGAATCAGAGGGACAGATAATTGATTACAGCAGAACCTCGCACCATTACTTTTTTGCATTATTTTCCTGCTTTGCTATAGATAAAAAGCTCATTACTTTTTCTTTTCGAACAGGCTTTTTTGATGACCAATGCCGCAGCCGAAACCATTACGCCGTTTACTTTGCGTGCTGACCGGGGGCATTGTACCACACACCGCATACAGGAAATGCACTTTTTACTGTCCGCGGTTTTCACATTATCCATACTGATTGCCTGTGCCGGACATTTATGAACGCAAAGCCCGCAGCCGTTGCATTTTTTATCTGCTTTGGGAACCAGACCTGCCGCACCCGCTTTTTTATATGGACGATTGCCCGGTATATGAAGCACAGATGGATCTGAAATATCTTCGGCATGATTATTACTTATTTTTTCAAAGACTTTTTTTGCAAAATCATGCAGTTCTTTCTCGTCCTGGTGATCCGGTCTGCCGACTGCATACTGGTGCATGATGGAATGCTCCGCAACAGCAGAAATGGCTGCAATTACTTTGAAACCGCTCTGCTGTGCAATATCCTGCAATTCAACCAGCGTATCCTCGTACGCCCGGTTGCCATATACGCAGACTATCACACAGTTTGCCTGATTCCCGCGGATTTTTGAAATTCTCTGAACCGCAAGTGCCGGAACACGTCCGCCATAAGAGGGAACGGCAATCACTGCCGCATCATCTTTTCCCAGACTAAGGGCATCATAATCAAGTTCTGCATCAGTAAGATCAATTTTATTGACAGAATCCTCCCATCGGGATGTGATTATGTCGGCAACTTTCTGAGTTCCTCCGGTTGGACTGAAAACAATCTGAAACATATTCATCTCTTTATCTCCTGTAATTTTAAATTTTACACCATTATACCAGCAGAAAGGTGTAACGTCAACATTTACAGGTTCAGTTATATGTGATAAAATACATCCAGAAAAGGAGACTTGTTATGCATATCAGCACAAAATGTTCAGTTGCTATTCATTGCCTTATCTTTATTTATGAATACGGTGAAACCAAAAAGGTTACCAGTGAGCTGTTATCCCTGTCCACCGGCAGCAATCCTGTTACGATCCGCAATATCCTCAGTTCCCTGAAAAAAGATGGCATAATATCAGTAAAATTCGGAACAGGAGGTGCACTGCTGAATTGTCCGCCCTGCGAAATAACCCTGTATCGGGTCTGCAAAGCAATAGAACCGGATTTTCTTTCCAAACTGATCGGCATTCATTCACTTCCATCGCCGCTGTGTCCGGTAGGAAAAAACATTCATGCAGTGCTGGATTGTTCCTACAAAAAAGTCCACGATGATTTATGCAGCAGCCTGCAGGAAATCACACTGGAAGATGTGATTGCGGATTATCATCGCTTTCTGAAGAAGGAATAAATTAATTTATACAAAATATCCGTTCGCCCTTTACATTTTACCGCGTTTCACGGGTATCTGTATCTCCGAAAGCCAGTCCTCTTCTTTTTCCTTATTCCACACGCCATCAATGTATTTTTCCCGGATATTGCCGCAGATCTCATATCCGTTTTCTTCAATGAATCTGAGAATTGCCGCATAAGAACGGGAAAATTCATTGTATGATCCTTTGTGATAGATGCAGGCCGCCTGGATTTCGGGTAATTCCCTGAATTTTACCAGTGCGGTATCTTCTTTTTTCTCCTGAACGGCTTCGCAGACTTCAACCAGGATCTGTTCCTCTTTATATCCCGGCTCCAGATAATGGGTAAAGCAGTACTCCGGAACGGCGCATTCGCATCTCAGCCGTTCCATCTCAGCTCCCATAGCCGGCATCAGGTCAAAAAGTTCATCATAGGATTCAATCCTTTTTTCCATGGCAGCTGCCGTTACCGCGGGGATTGACCTGATCAGTACCGGTGCCTCAAGAGTGGAACCGCTGCCTTCCATGTATCCGTCAAGCATTGCGAGCTGCCCGGTCAGCTCCGCAATTTTCGCCAGGATCTCTGTCCGCTTCCGGGAAAGAAAAGCCTTCGCATCGACGCCGGACTGCAGTTTCCGAATGTCCTCCAGCGTGAATCCGGCCTGCTTCAGTGCCGTAATCTGATGCAGAACAGCCATCTGATCCATGGTATAGTAGCGGTATCCGTTGGTTTCATCCACAAAAGCAGGTTCCAAAAGTCCCTGACTTTCGTAAAAACGCAGCGTCTTGATGGTAACGCGGTTCATCTGGGCGAACATGCCGATGCGGTAAAGAGTGCCGCTTTCCTTCTTTTCACAACTGTTGTGTTTTTTATACATTTTCATGATCTTCCTCCTTCATGACAGTTCAGGTCATCATTCCCACCGGAATGATTTTACCGAAATACTACCGCACAGTACCGTAATTACAATCAGCAGAATCGCACTGCCGCAGACTGATTCCGGCCATATTCCCACTGAGGCGGCCTTCATCAGTTTGACCCCCTGTGTAAGCGGCATGACGTCCACCGCTCTCTGCAGTCCTTTCGGAAAAAGCTCGTAGGGAATCATGGTTCCCGACAACAGCAGCATGGGGAAATACACAAGACTTGTGACAACATTCATGGTTTTTACCGTTCTGCACAGGGCAGCAATCATCAGTCCGATAGAAAACATGGAAGTCAAGGTCAGCAACCACGCACCGATGAAAAGAAGTACATTGCCCTCCATCCGGTATCCGAATCCTGCTGTGGCCGTCAGCCACACCAACAGAGCCGAAAGTGCCGCCATAACCGCGCTGCACAGGATGTCCGCACCGAGAATCCAGACCGGACTGCAGGGGCTGCAGTAAAAATGTTTCAGAATCTTCTTGTCACGGTAATCCACCATGACAATGAGAATACTCATAAATGCGCTGCAGCAGATTCCCACCGATGTAAGGGCCGCAAACGCACTCTGAAAATATGTCATACCGCTGTCACCGGCTGCTTTTTCCCCCGCGATCAGGGCAATCAGCACCAACGCGGCCACCGGCATACACAGGTTAAATATAAATACATCAGCAGAACGGAAAAACAGCTTCTGTTCAATGCTGTACAGTTTCAGAAATCGTTTCACAGTTCCACCTCCTCACCCATATACCAGAGATACGCCTCTTCCAGATTGTCATAAGGAGAGGACTGCACCACCTCTTCCACCGTGCCTTCTGCAATTTTCCTGCCATTTCGCAGCAGCAGGATCCGATCACAGAGAATCTGTGCCTCTTCCATATAGTGCGTCGTCAAAAAAACCGCCAGCCCGTTGTTTTTCAGATTTCTCAAAGTTCTCCAGACCTCCCGGCGGGCCGCCACGTCAAGTCCGGTGGTCAGTTCATCCAGAAAAACAATTTCCGGATTCCCGATCAGCGCAAGAACCACGGAAAGCTTCTGCCGCTCTCCACCTGAAAGCTTTTCCACCCTGCTTTTTTCCAGACCGGACAGTCCGAATTCTTCCAGCAATTTTCTGTAATCCGCCGGATTCCTGTAAAGAGCCGCATGCTCCATGCAGACCTCGCCCACCCGGATAGCCACCTGATAACTGGACGACTGAAACTGAACTCCTACCTTTTCAAATACCTCTTTTCTGTGTTTTGCCGCTTCCTGCCCCTGAATGAATGCTTTTCCGCCATCTGGTTTTTTCAACCCCAGCAGCATTTCAATCGTAGTACTTTTACCGGCTCCGTTATGACCCAGGAGGCCAAACACCTGCCCTTTCTCCACCTCAAAAGAAAGGCCATCCACAACTTTTCTGCCTTGAAACGATTTCATAAGATCACAGGCTTCTATACACGCTGTATGCATTGAATTTCTCCTTTCATCTATTTTGAAGAAATTCTACAGCATCCCCTAAGGGAGAGAGTCAAGCACCTTTTTGTTTTTCTTTATCTATTCTTTTTTCCTGTTTCTGCTGCCGTCTCCTTCTTCTTGTATCTTTTTTTCCGTCCATTCATCAATTTTCCGGCTCAGCATATGCAACCAGGAGGAAAACTGCACATTTTCCTTTCTGTACACCAGCTGCAGTTCGTATTCCAGCGGCAGCCATGTTGTAAAAAATCGGGGCACGGTTCGCTGAACAGAGTCAGTGCACCGGCCCCTTTTCTTCGATAAACACCTGACGATCAATGACCTTTGTGCTTATCTTTTTTCTTCTGCTGTTTCAGTTCAAACATCCGCTCAGCTTCTGCCAGTTTCTGTTCCCGGCTTTTTGCCCTGCGTTCTGCTTTTCCCTGCTCCTGCTGCAGCTTCAGCGCCTGCTGGGATTTTGTACCGATTCCGGTATTCTCCATCTGCTTTTTTGCATCTCTCTGCCTGCGCTTCGGATTCCTTTTCGGCTCCTTTACAGCAGCTGCCACAGCCGGGCTGAATTTCAGGTGAGCATAATGTCTCATCAGGAAGTCATACACCTCATAATCCTTCGGTTCCGCGCCGAAAGTTACCTTTGCTGCAGACAGCTTCCCGTCCTCAATGTGTTCAAACACGCCTTCCCAGAACGGATCCTGAAAAAACACCGTCAGCCTGCACATTACTTCGCCCATGGCAATCCCTCCTGTCGTGAATGCTATATGCAAAGAATGGACAACCCGGAGGGGCAGGTTACTTACCCCGCCGCACAGGCGGGACGGCCGGGCTACCTACCGGCTCTGGCATGCCGAAACGGCATGCGTTGCGTTTTTATCTCTGCTGCTGTTATTTTATCATAAGAAGCATCATCTGCCTACCTGTCTTTTATTCAATCCCAGAATAAACGCATGAACGGAGAGAGGGGCCTTTGTCTCTCATTATTTGGCAAGTTCATCAATTGCATCTAACATCTCGTTATCGTATAATACTTTCAGAACAGCAAGGATTACTGGTATCTCCTTTTCCAGTCTTCTTC
>JALFLM010000042.1 GCA_022774705.1 Lachnospiraceae bacterium
CCGTGTCGGTAAAATCCCAGGAAGAAGAGGATTACCAGCTGGGGCTGGAGGAGGAACCCGAGGAAGAGTCTCCCGAGGAAGAAGAATCTGAAGGGAAGATGGAAAAAGTTGTGTTTGCCATCGGCATTGGCGCGCTTCTGGTTGTAATACTGATCGCTGGAATCCTGCTGGCAAAAGCTTTCAATCTGTTTTCTCCTTCCACGAAAGAAGAGACGCAAACCGGCACGTATGCTTTTGAGACGCTGGCGGCGGATGAGGTTCTGATGCCGCCTCTTGCAGGAAAAACACAGGAAGAGGCAGAGGAGCTGCTGGCAGATGCACAGTTGGGCTGCAAGATTGAGCAGCAGGCAGATGACAGGGTCAAGGAAGGTCTGGTAATCTCCGCTTCTGAAGATGCCGGCAGTGTGGTCAAAAAGCATACACAGATTACTGTTGTGGTAAGCAGTGGAAAAGATACGGCCCTGATTCCGAAAAACATTATCGGAAGTACCGAAAAATCTGCACAGAAGGCATTGATTGCCTATGGTTTTCAGGTAAGATCGGAACATGCCGCATCAGATGAACAGAAAGAGGGCTATGTTTTTGACTGTGATCCCGGGGTTGATGAAGAAGTAAAAAAGGGCACGGAAGTTACTATTTTCGTAAGCACCGGAAGTGCTGAAGCGGAGGTCCCTGTGCCCAATCTGGTTGACAAATCCCTGGAGACAGCGCAAAGCATGCTGAAGGATGCCAATCTGGAGAGCGATATCAGTTACGAATACAATGATATCATGGAAAATACCGTAATCCGGCAGAGTCCTGATGCCGGTGTGAAGGTAAAAGAAAGAGACACGATTAAGATTGTTGTCAGCAAAGGTCCCAGGAAGATTTATACAAAAGTACCGTCTGTAGTGGGAATGACCGGAGATCAGGCTGAAAGCGAACTGAAAGCTGCAGGGCTGCAGCTTGGCAGTACAACGGAAGCGTATGATGACGATGTTGAATCCGGCAGGGTCATCAGCCAGAGCATTCAGAAGGGTACCAGTGTGGAAGAAAATACGGTAATTGATGTGGTGATCAGCAAAGGTAAAGAGATTATCCAGTCGGAGGTTCCTTCTGTTGTCGGACTTTCTGAATCAGCGGCACTGGAAAAATTACAAAGTAATGGTCTGGTGGGTGAACTGCTGGGAGAAAAAGAGAGCGATAAACCGAAGGGGCAGGTTATCGAGATCGATCATGAAGCCGGTTCCATGGTGGATACCGGTACGACCATAGGGTATTATATCAGTGCCGGAAAGGAAGCAGATGGAGACACCGATGAATCGAATAACGGGCAGGATCATTAAAGGAATCGGCGGATTTTATTACGTTCACGATGAAAAGAAAAAAATATTCGAATGTCGTGCCAGGGGGATTTTCCGCAATAAAAAGCTGAAACCTCTGGTGGGCGACCAGGTGGTGATCGAGGTGATTGATCCGGAGAATAAGACCGGAAATCTGGTGGAGATTCTGCCGAGAAGCTCGGAGCTGATCCGTCCGGCATCGGCCAATGTGGATCAGGCACTGGTTCTGTTTGCTGCGAAAGATCCGGATCCCAACTATATCCTGCTGGACAAATTTCTGATTACCGTGAATCTGCTGAGTCTGCCGACAATCCTGTGTTTCAATAAAATCGACCGCATATCCTATGAGGAACAGGAGAAACTTTACAGGATTTACCGGGGAGCCTGCCGGCTTCATTTTATCAGTGTAAAAGAAAAGTCAGGGCTGGAAGAGCTGAAAAGCTGTCTTCAGGGGAAAACTACGGTTCTTGCCGGTCCATCCGGTGCGGGAAAATCTTCTTTTCTGAATTACTTCTGCCCTGAGTCTCAGGCGCAGACTGGCGCTGTCAGTGAAAAGATCGGTCGCGGACGTCATACCACGCGTCATTCGGAACTGTTTTATGTGGCAGAGGACACGTATCTGATGGATACGCCGGGATTCAGCTCCATGGATCTTAAGGATATGGATTATCGGGAACTGCGGTATTACTATCCGGAATTCGATTCTCATGAGGGCCAGTGCCGTTTTCAGGGATGTGTCCACGTTTCCGAGCCGGATTGCTCGGTGAAAGAAGCGGTGGAAGCAGGTACGATTTCCAGGGAACGGTATGATTCCTACTGTTATCTTTACGAAGAACTGCGTCATATTAAAAAATATTAATCGGAAAAAGCCGTATGCAGACGGCACAAGGAGGTAGTGTATGAAATATCTGGCACCTTCCCTTTTATCGGCGGATTTTGCAAAGCTCGGGGAAGAAGTACGTCTTGTCAGCGAAGCAGGAGCGGAGTATATCCATCTGGATGTAATGGATGGCATGTTTGTTCCGAACATCACATTTGGTGCACCTGTTATTAAAAAGATACGTCCATACAGCAAAGCGGTTTTTGATGTTCATATGATGGTACAGAACCCGAGGCATTATCTGGATGATGTGGCAGCTGCAGGAGCCGACCTGATTTCCATTCATCAGGAGGCAAGTGTGCATCTGGACCGTGATCTGAATCATATTCATGAGCTGGGCTGTAAAGCCGGAGTGGTGCTGGTACCCTCTACCTCTCTGCATACGCTGGACTGGATTCTCGATCTGGTGGATGTGGTGCTTCTGATGACGGTTAACCCTGGTTTCGGCAATCAGAAGTTCATTCCTTATTCCATCGACAAGATCAAAGCACTGAAGCAGATGATTACGGAACGGGGTTCCAACGCACTGATCGAACTGGATGGCGGTGTAAAGCTGGACAACTGCGCACAGCTGTGCGAAGCCGGTGCCGATATCCTTGTAGCCGGTTCTGCGGTGTTCAAAAATGATGCGGCAGCCAATGTAAAAGCTTTCCGGGAAATTCTGGGAAAATATTAAATACCAGGTGGGAGAACTGAATTGAAACGGTGCTTGATATTAACGGGAGGCAGTGTGGATGATTCCGCTGTCTCCGATTTTTTAATAAAATATTCTTATGATTTAATAATCGCCGTGGACGGCGGACTGACGGCTGCACAGAGACTGCAGCTGAAACCTGATTACTGTGTGGGAGATTTTGATTCTGTATCGCAGGAATCTCTGGAATATTTCCGGAAAATCCCCGGAATCGGCTGGGAGACCCATCCTCCGGAAAAAGATGAGACAGATACGGAACTGTCGATCCATCTGGCATTGGGTCTGGGAGCAGAGTCCATCCATATATTTGGTGCAACCGGCACAAGGATGGATCATACGCTGGCTTCCATCGGTCTTCTTCAGATTCCGCTGGAGGCAGGTGTATCCTGCTGGCTGGTTGACGGACATAACCGTATCACCATGATTGATTCTGCAATGACCCTGAAACGTTCGGAAGCCTTCGGAACGTATGTTTCACTGATTCCTTTTACAGAATCCGTATCGGGAGTTACTCTGGAAGGATTCAAATATCCTCTCAGGGACTATACATTTGTACAGGGCAACAGTCTGGGAGTCAGCAATGAAATTGTCCGTGAGGAAGCTGTGATAACCATTGGAAAAGGCAGGATGCTGCTGATTGAATCCAGAGACTGAAGAATCAGCAGCTGAAAAAGCATATGCCAGAGCAAATAAAAACAGGAAGGGACTGATATCATGAAAAAGAATCTGATACTTGCTTCCGCATCACCCAGAAGAAGAGAACTGCTGGCTCAGGCCGGGTTTTCCTTTCAGATTCTGGCAACCAATGCGGATGAAAATATAACGGAAAGCGTCCCTGAGCAGGTAGTGAAGGAACTGTCTCAGCGAAAAGCTGCTGCTTCTATGGAGCTGTGGGAACAACAGGGGAATTCATCGGATGAAATCATCGTGCTGGGGGCTGATACCATTGTTGTTCAGGATCATGCTATTCTGGGAAAACCGGCAGACCGGGAAAGTGCGAAAGCCATGCTGAGGAAACTGCAGGGCAATACCCACGAAGTGTATACGGGAGTTACTCTGTTATGGCTTGATCAGAAAAAGCAGCTGGAGCAGGTTACTTTTGCCGAAAAAACAACAGTTGTATTTTATCCCATGACGGAAGAAGAAATCCTGGAATACACAGAAAGCGGTGAGTGCGACGACAAAGCCGGTGCCTATGCGATTCAGGGACTGGGCATGAAATATATACGCAAAATCGACGGAGATTACCACAATGTGGTAGGACTCCCTGTGGCGGCAATCTATCAGGCTATGCGCGAGCGCTGCCTGGAATTCTGAAAAGGAGCGGAATATGAGAAATCAATCAGCAGGAAAACGGCAGAGAATCAGGTTTTCCGGCAGAAACTCCGTGAAAATCATGGTGCTTTTGCTGGCATTTCTGGTTCTGATGACCGGCTGCAGCGGCAGTAAAAATGCAGAGATACGGATCGTGACGCCTCTGTCCGATTCAGAACTGTTCAGGATCGGAGATGAGATCTGCTCCGTTTCTGAAGCCATGATTCTCGTCACGGCACAGAAAAAAGTGGTGGAGGATGTTTATGGGGAGGAAATCTGGTCTGTGAAATCAGATGGACTGACTTTTGAGGAGAATGTCAAATCTTCCCTGAAAGATTTTCTGGCACGTATGAAATGTATGACACTGATGGCAGCAGATAATGATATCGCGCTTTCTGCAGAGGAAAAAGCACAGATACAGAGTTGTGCCGAAACGTATTATTCTCAGCTGACTGACAGGGAAAAATCTTCTCTGGATATTACGAAAGAAGAAGCTGAGGATATGTTTACCTCATATTTTTACTATAACCGGCTGATGGAGGTACTTACCTCCGATATGGATACGGAGATTTCGGATAACGATGCCCGTATTGCCCGTATCGAGTGTATCTATGTGGAAAAAAACGGAAAAGATCAGTCAAAGCAGGTGAACAGTATTCTGCAAAAAGCCAGAGAAGCCCGGTCATTTGCGGAAGTAGCAAAGAAATATGATGAAGGCGGAAAAATTTCCATGAATGTTTCCCGGAATCAGCTTCCCGCGGAAGTGGATCAGGTGCTGTTTTCCATGTCGGATGATCAGATCAGTGATGTTGTGGAGACGGGAAGCGGATACTATATCATTCACTGTGTGGAGGATTACGACCGGGAAGCAACAGCCAGACATAAAGCGGAGCTCATTGAGGAACTGAAGGAAGAAAAGTTCACAGAAAAATATGACAGTTTTGTGGAAAATCTGACGGCCCAGTTCAATGAAAAAGCCTGGGAAAAGATTTCTCTGAAAGATTCAGTGGCCCTGTCCAAAGCCGATTTCTTCGATATATATGAAGAAATCATGAAGTAAAAAGTTTAACAGGTAAATTATTAGCACTCGTTTAAAATGAGTGCTGATTTTTGCTTGACAAACTTCCATCTCAGTATTATGATATGTACTGAACAAAAAAAGACATAACCGTTCCGGGCGGGACAGATTCAGATACAGCAGCTCGAAACGGTTATCAGAAAAACAGAATTCAGGAGTGATGAAAGATGGCTGTTAAATCAGGTAATTTAACAATTAATAGTGAAAATATTTTCCCCATTATTAAAAAATGGCTTTATTCTGATCATGATATTTTTTACAGGGAACTGGTTTCCAACGCATGTGATGCGATCACAAAGCTGAAAAAGCTGGAAGTGATGGGCGAATATACATTCCCCGAAGGCTACAAACCGAGAGTTACAGTGAAGATTGACCCCGATGAGAAATCCATTGAAGTAACCGATAACGGTATTGGTATGACATTTGAGGAAGTTGACGAATACATCAACCAGATTGCATTTTCCGGTGCTGCTGATTTCCTGGAAAAATACAAGGACAAAACCAGCGAGGACCAGATTATCGGTCATTTCGGACTGGGATTCTATTCTGCATTCATGGTAGCCGATAAGGTAACGATCGATACCCTGTCTCACAATGAAGGAGCAGAAAGTGTACACTGGGAGTCTGAAGCAGGTGTTGATTTCAACATGTCTGCAGGAAGCAAAACCGAAGTCGGTACCAGCATCAAGCTGTATCTCAATGAAGACAGCTATGAGTTCTGCAACGAATACCGTGCAAAAGAAGTTCTGGAAAAGTACTGTTCTTTCATGCCTTCTGAGATATATCTGGAGGTAGTCGGCAAAGAACCCGAAACCCAGACCATCGATGAAGAAGATCTGAAGGAAGATGATATTGTCATCGAACGCTTCACAGAAGAAGCAGAAACCGAAGAAGTTGAAAAAGAAGACGGCACCAAGGAGATGGTAGAGACAAAGCCTGCAAGGAACAGGGTTAAGATTGAAAAACGTCCCGTGCCTGTCAATGATGTGAACCCCCTGTGGAACAAGCATCCCAATGATTGTACCGAAGAGGAATACAAGAGCTTCTATCATAAAGTATTCCATGATTACAAGGAACCTCTGTTCTGGATTCACCTGAATATGGATTATCCTTTCAAATTGAAAGGCATTCTGTATTTCCCCAAGATCAATATCGAGTACGAGTCAGCAGAAGGTGTGATCAAGCTGTACAACAACCAGGTATTCATCGCTGATAATATCAAGGAAGTCATCCCTGAATTCCTGATGCTGTTAAAAGGTGTCATCGACTGTCCCGATCTGCCTCTGAACGTATCAAGAAGCGCGCTGCAGAACGACGGATTTGTAAAGAAGATTTCCGATTACATTTCCAAGAAAGTAGCGGACAAGCTGAGCGGCATGTGCAAGACTGACCGTGAAAACTATGAAAAATACTGGGATGACATCAATCCCTTCATCAAATACGGCTGTCTGAAGGATGAGAAATTCGACAAGAAGATGAAAGATTTCATGTTGTATCATACAACAGAAGGAAGCTTCGTCACTCTGGCAGATGAACTGGAAAAGAACAAAGAAAAATACGAGAACAAAGTCTTCTACACCGACGATGAAAAGGCACAGGCACAGTACATCAGTATGTTTAAGAATGAAGATATCGAAGTGGTTGTACTGAACCAGAGAATCGATACCCCTTATGTACAGCACCTGGAACAGGCCAACGAAGGACTGAAATTTGTCCGTGTAGACTCCGACCTGAACGACATCTTCAAGGATGAAACCGATGAAGAACAGAAGAAACAGCTGGAAGAAGCAGGCAATGCAGTGAGCGAACTGTTCAAGAAAGTAATGCCTGACGAAAAAGTTGAGGTTGCACTGGAAAAACTGAAAGACGCAGACGTAGCTTCCATGATCACCCTGTCTGAAGACGGCCGCAGAATGCAGGATATGATGAAGATGTACGGTATGGACGCAAGTATGTTCGGCAGCCAGGATCTGAAACTGATTCTTAACGCAAATCATCCTCTGGTAGATTACATCATCCAGAACGGAGAAGGTGAGCACGCATCCGATATCTGCGAACAGCTGTATGATCTGGCACTGCTGAAACACGGCAGCCTGTCACCGGAAAGAATGGCAGCATTCGTAACCAGAAGCAATAAGCTGATGCTGGAGCTGAATAAATAAAAACATAATGGCAATTTGTAACACTGCCCTGCCGCTTTGACATATTACCTGCCAAAGCGGCAGGGCGGTATTTTTTCAGGCGGTGCCGGCGGACTTTGTAAAAAATATATGGATGACGGGAGGTAATCAATATGAAGCTGGAAAAACATATGGTGGATACACTGAAGGAATGGCAGCTGAAACTGGGCGGTATGGATCAGCACATAAACCTGTACTATCCGGTGGATTCCATCTGTGATTATATGGAACTGAAAAAGGTGCCTGAAACGGAGCTGGAAAAGAAAGCACTGCTCCATACTGTTAAGAAATATTTATCGGAGCAGGCTCCTTATCTGGGCGACGTCATTCTGAATTATACCGACAGCAGAATGAGCATTCAGGTCCCGGCAGAGGGCTGTCGCTATGTGGCGGACAATGTAAAAACACCAGAATTTCTGGAAGGATTTCTCCAGGTCCTGAAACAGCAGGACCTGGAAAAAATCAAAGTGTTTTTTCATGAATATGCAGCAGACCGAGGGGGAACCGTTGTGGAGAAAACCGACACGGAGGATATGGGTACTGTCCTGTATTTTGAGCAGGAAGAAATTGATCCGTATGTATACTGCATCGATCAGGACATATTTGGCATAACCTATCACCGGTTTGCAAGAATGGATTACGAAAAACTTTTTTAGCAATGGCAGATCAGCGCTGTGATACGGCATTGAAATTGTTAACTGTGTTTTTTTCCCACAGATGCCACATAAACCGCGCATTCGTAATCCTTTTCACCGGAGGGACCGGGCAGGAAGCCCAGAAGTTCATCAAGGCACTCCTGATCGTAGGCTCCGATGGCGCAGGTCCCGCATCCAATGGCTTCGCAGGCGAGATAGAGATTTTCACAGACATGACCGGCATCCAGAAGGATGTATTTGGCGGCTTTCAGGCCGTACCGCCATTCCGTCCGGTAGGGGACGGCACTCCAGACAAATACAACCGGTGCAGCGGCAGCAAAATGCTGTCCGCAGAGTGCCCGGGTCAGGTCATCCACAAACTCATGATCTGAATCCAGACATTCCAGCTGGTTCTGTGCCGGCAGATAGTGATAAAGTCCTGCCGGAAGTCCTTCCACCCGGTTGATAAAAAGATAGGTTTCCAGAGGATGTCTGGAACCGGCGGAAGGTACGGTCCGGAATGTAATCCGGGGATTTTCTCCCGTGAATCTGCGGATTCCCTGAGATGCCCACAGGAGAAAAGACAGTTCTTTCAGTGTCAGTTCCCGGTCAGCGTAGGTTCTTCGGCTGATCCGCTCAGACAGCAGCTCTAAAAGGCGGATATGATCCGCAATATCTGAAAAATCCATGGGAAGAGAGATGGTTCTGCTGCTTTGCTGTTCCTTAACCGGTGCAATTCCCGGAAGCTTCAGCTGCTGGTCCGTCGGTTCCGCACCCACATCCCGGGAACCATATCCTTTTAGAAGTTCCCGATTCTGCATGATTTTATATCTTGTTGAATCGTTCATAAAACTCACCTCATTCTGTATGATACCGTTACCATATCACAGAGCCGGTTCCGGTGTCCAGCTCTTTTGTTTTGGTTTCCTGTATTTTGTACCTGAGCAGCGGTATCGTAGTTGCTGAATTTGAAAAAATGCAAGATTTTTTGTTGTCACTTACTGGAAAATGCAGTATAATCGAGTCATGAATGTCCGATATTTCACAAAGGGCATAACTTTTCGTTGAAGAGTAGAAAGGAGTCAAAACCAATGGGATTTATTGACACAATCAAAACAAGAGCTGCTGCGAACAAGAAAAAAATCGTACTTGCTGAAGGTATGGACAGAAGAATCTATGAAGCTGCTGCAAAGGTAATTGCAGAAGATATCGCTGATATCGTTATTCTGGCAAGCCCTGAAGAAGTTGCTGCTAATTCTGAAGGTCTGGATATCTCCAAGGCTACAATTATCGATCCCAAAACATCCGATAAGCTGGAAGCTTACGCTGTTAAGCTGGCTGAACTGAGAGCTAAAAAGGGTGTTACAGTTGATCAGGCAAGAGAGATGATGACATCCGATTACATGTTCTATGCATGTATGATGGTTAAGATGGGCGACGCTGACGGCGTTGTTTCCGGTGCATGCCATTCAACAGCCAACACACTGAGACCTTCACTTCAGATCGTTAAGACAAAACCCGGCTGCAAGCTGGTTTCCGCATTCTTCCTGATCGTAGTGCCTGACTGCGAATATGGCGAAAAAGGTACCTTCATCTTCGCTGATTCCGGTCTGGAACAGAATCCCGATCCTGAGAAACTGGCTGCTATCGCTGCATCTTCCGCAGAATCTTTCGAACTGCTGGTAGGTGTTGAAGCCAAGGTTGCAATGCTGTCTCACTCCACAAAGGGTTCCGCAAAGCATGCTGATGTTGATAAGGTTGTTGCTGCTACCCAGATCGCAAAAGAAACCTATCCCAACATCAAGCTGGACGGCGAATTACAGCTGGATGCTGCAATCGTTCCCAGTGTAGCTGCTTCCAAAGCTCCCGGCAGTGATGTAGCAGGTCAGGCCAACGTACTGATCTTCCCCGACCTGGATGCAGGTAACATCGGTTACAAACTGGCACAGAGACTGGCTAAAGCAGAAGCTTACGGTCCTGTAACCCAGGGTATTGCAGCTCCCATCAACGATCTGTCCAGAGGATGCTCTGCAGACGATATCGTAGGTGTTGTAGCAATCACAGCTGTACAGTGTATGGCTAAATAATCACATCCTGTTTATTACAGGTAAAAGTTCAGCAGATTCAGGCATTATGAGTACGTCGTAAGATGGCAGTTTTCAACTGATTGCTTACACGCTGCTTTCGTGCTGCTTACATAAAGTCTCCTTCATGGATGATCATAAAGCCATGAAGGAGACTTTTTCTGTCAACAGCTGCATTAACTATGCAACTCTGACAATCTCCAGAAGTTCATCAAAATCTGGTTCTGTAACAAATCCCCTCTTTTTTTCGTTTAAAAAGTGCATAATCCGGATACACTATGCAATATACCGTCGAATATATCTGATTTAAGAGAGGAGATGTTTGCTTGAAAAATAAACTAAGATATATGACATTCTGCTGCCTGTTATCAGCAGTTATAATAATATTATGTCATACGGGTCGATATGGTTTTCGGGCACAGGCACAGGAAAGTCAGGCTGTGTATACGGTTCCTGAGGTTCAGGCCGGAATGCAGATTTATCTGGGAAAAAACGTACAGCAGGTCAGCACTTCCGATATTCGCCTGGATAAGGCTGATTATGAATGTCTTCTGAAAATTGTGGAATCAGAAGCCGGCATCTGTGACCGGAAAGGGAAAATTCTTGTGGCAAATGTGGTGCTGAACCGTATGAACAGCTGCAGTTTTCCCGATACGGTAACTGAAGTCGTTTACCAGAAAAATCAGTTTTCGCCGGTGAAAAACGGTTCCATTGATCAGGTTACAGTCAGCGGCGAAACAAGAGAGGCGGTTTCTCTGGCTCTTTCCGGCACGGATTATTCTCAGGGTGCGTTGTTTTTCGTGGCAAGGAAGCTGGCAGACGAGGAAAATATGGAATGGTTTGACAGCAGCCTGAAATATCTGTTTGAACACGACGGTCATGAGTTTTATACCTTAAAATAGAAGAAAACGGAAGAAAATGGCGAATCTTTCATGAATTTCTTTACAGAAATCTTCTTGTGTGCTATGATTTATTCGATTCTCTACCGCATAAAGGATTTTCCAGAGGATCATTTATGCGGACCGGGGTGAGGTCACACCCAATTTATCAAGGATAACAGGGAGATATAATATGAAAGAAATTTTGTACAGAAGCACACGGGGCGGTGCCTGTGGTGTTAAAGCCTCTGAAGCAATTCTGCAGGGACTTGCTGAGGACGGCGGTTTATTTGTTCCTGAAACCATGCCGGTTCTGGATGTAAAGAT
>JALFLM010000056.1 GCA_022774705.1 Lachnospiraceae bacterium
GCAGGTTGATCAGGCAGTGCATTATGAGAATGCTTCGGAAATAGAAAAAGACTATGCATCAGTGCTTGCGAATGCGCCATTTCATTCTTGCAGAGGGGAATGTACCTATTGTGGTCATTGTAAACCGTGTGCAGCAGAACTGGACATTGCAATGATCAATAAATATTATGATCTTGCGGCGATGCAGCCGAAAGTACCTGCAACAATAAAGTCTCACTATATGTTGCTGGAACATAAAGCTTCTGAATGTATCTCCTGTCAGGCATGCGAATCAAGATGTCCATTCGGAGTCCCTGTTGCAGAGAGAATGAAGAAAACAGTGGAACTATTTGGATGTTAGAATTGTGAAGGGATGGATGATGACGGAGTAGGAAAAGGCATAAGCTGGGTTTTTGTATGATGCGAATTATGATTCCAGCGGCTGTCGGGTACTGCATTTTTTATATTGTACGGAAGATTGTTTTGTGATACACTGGTAAGCATCTGATTATTTTGAAATCGTTTTTCGCTTTTCTTTGAGAAGCGTCAATTTATTATTATAATGTGAAAAGGAGCAGTTTGTTATGCCGGTTTTTGATTTTAGCAGTTTACCTGGAGAAGAGAGAGTTGCAGAATGTACCTATACCGTTTTCCGTACCAATACCTCCACGACCTCTCCGGAGCAGCCGATTCTGGTTCTGGACAACAGGGGAATCAATCTGAAGCACCATACATCAGGTGTGTTTACCAATCCTGCAAAGAGAACAGCGTTTGAGTTTAAGGAAAAGAATACAACCATCAGTGCGGATATTCTGCAGATTGATGCCCGTTTTGTAAGTCTTCTGAAGTGGCTGGGAGAAAATCACATCAATGTGCGTTTGTCCGGTGCGAAGAGGAAGGATGGTTATGCTGTATATAAGATTCGTGAGATCGGCCTGGGCGGCGGAGAAAAGCTTTCCGCAGAGGATGGTTTCCTGCAGTATATGATTGAACGCCTTCTTGCCAGCGATGCTCCCTCTGAGGAAGCTGTGGATGAAGAGAAGGAAGAAGCCGGCGACAGCATGAAGCTGACCAGTATTCAGAGTATTTCTGATTTTATCAACTGTGCCGGAAGAACACTGCCTGATAATATCCGCCTCTGGGCAAGAAGAAATCTGGCGGTGGCCCGTTCTCATGAGGTTTCTCAGGAGGAGCGCCGCCATGCCCAGCATGCCCTTTCCATTATGATGAATATTCAGTGGAAGAGCAATTATTTTGAAGCAATCGATCCTGTGGAGGCCCGCCGGATTCTGGATGAAGAGCTTTACGGCATGGAAAGTGTGAAACAGAGAATCATTGAGACCATTATTCAGATCAACAGGACCCATACGCTGCCGGCATACGGCCTTCTGCTGATCGGTCCTGCGGGGACAGGAAAATCACAGATCGCATACGCGGTTGCACGTATTCTGAAGCTGCCGTGGACGACGTTGGATATGAGTTCCATCAATGATCCGGAGCAGCTGACCGGCAGCTCCAGAATCTATGCCAATGCAAAGCCCGGTATTATTATGGAGGCATTTTCCATGGCCGGCGAGTCCAATCTGGTTTTCATTATTAACGAGCTGGATAAGGCTGCTTCCGGCAAGGGCAATGGCAATCCTGCCGATGTGCTTTTGACTCTGCTGGATAATCTGGGCTTTACGGATAACTATATGGAATGCATGATTCCCACGTCAGGAGTGTATCCCATTGCTACAGCCAATGATAAGAATCAGATCAGTGCACCGTTAATGTCCCGTTTTGCTGTGATCGAGATTCCTGATTATACGCCGGAAGAGAAGAAGATCATTTTCTCTCAGTATGCGCTTCCGAAGGTGCTGAAGAGACTGGGGATGAATGAAAATGAATGTGTTCTGGCAGGGGATGCTCTGGAAGCAATCATGGAGATCTATGCTGAAACCAGCGGTATCCGCGATCTGGAGCAGGCAGCAGAGCATCTGGCTGCTCATGCACTGTATCAGATAGAAGTCAACCATGTGGATTCTGTAACATTTGATGCGAAAATGGTAAAGGAACTGCTTCCGTAATCCGGGGATGTAATTCAGGGTTGTCATACAGACCGTACAGGTTGTGCAGGAACGGATGGTACATCTCAGTCTCGTACACATCCGGGAAACACATGGCGATACGGATAAGGAGGCATATAATGCATCAATGACAGAATATATACGAAAAACAGAAGGTGGAGAATCTGTTCTGGCTGCCGGCGATGGGAGGACGCAGCCGGTTCTTGTTATTTTACACGCTGAGGAGCTGCGGGAGAACAGGGAGAGTTTTTCTCATTATGGAGAGCTTCTCCACAGCCTTGGATCCATCCGCTACTGCAAAGCAGAGGTATTCAGAAACTGCATTCTGGGGACTTTACGGATTCCTCAGAAAAATGAGCAGCGCCGGCCGCAGTTGTCTTTCGGTTTTTATATGACGGAGCAGATACTGGATCTCATTGAAGATACCGGAGACCTGAAAAAATGGATGGAGAAGCATAAAGACCGGTTTCAGGATCTGCAGTCGCCAGATCAGCTCCTTTTACTGATCATGGACCAGATGATAGAGAATGATATCCTTTATCTGACACATCTGGAGAAAGAAATTGAACAGATGGAAGATGTGCTGACAGATGGGATTTCCGATGATTTTTTTGCAAAACTGACCAGATTCCGGCAGAAGCTTTCCGAAATGAATTCGTATTACGAACAGCTGGCTTCTATCGGTGATCTGATTCAGTCTCACGACAGCAGTGCGTTGATTCATAATCCGGAGCAGTGGGAACGGTATGCACTTCGCACGGAACGGCTTCAGAACCATGTACAGCTTTTGCGGGAGAATGTTCTTCAGCTGCGTGAATTATATCAGTCTCAGCAGGATGCGCGTCAGAATAAGATAATGTGTATTCTGACAGTGGTTACTACCATATTTTTGCCGCTCACCCTTTTGACCGGATGGTACGGCATGAATTTCTCCAATATGCCCGAGCTGCAGTGGAAATACGGATATGCAGCAGTGATCATCGTGGCACTTGTAACCGTCATTGGGGAGATTATTTACTTTAAAAAGAAGAAATTTCTATAGTCATAAGTTCACAAAGAGTTCACATGAATTATTAGCACTCGCACTTGACGAGTGCTAATAAAGGTGTTATATTACACATAGAACAAAGGAAAAGAGAAACATAAGAAAACCGGAAGAGGTGAAAGCTCCGGTATCTGAGATTCTGAAAACTTTGTTTATGTAAATAACACCTCGGTTTTCTCCGATCGTGCTGATGAAATCTTTTATTCCAGGGAAGGAGACATGACTTATGATGATGTCCAGTATTTTTAGAGAGAATTTATTTGATGACTTTATGAGAGATTTTGCTTTTCCAGATATCGATAAAACATTATACGGAAGCAACAGCGGTGATCTGATGAAGACGGATGTCAGAGAGACTGAAAACGGTTATCTGGTAGATATGGATCTGCCCGGATTTAAGAAAGAAGAAATTAAAATGCAGCTGAATCAGGGTTATCTGACTGTCAGTGCTGAAAAAGGACTTGATGAAGATCAGAAAGATGAGAAGAACAAATATATCAGAAAAGAACGTTTCGCCGGAAGCGTAAGCCGGAGATTCTTCGTAGGAAAGCATGTAACAGAAGAAGATATTCATCCGAAGTATGAAAACGGAATCC
>JALFLM010000005.1 GCA_022774705.1 Lachnospiraceae bacterium
ACATCTCAAGCTTCTGGTTTTCACTGCTGATATAGGAAGCAGGAATATACGCATCCAGAGAAATCTCCAGCTGGGTATCGAATGTCTGAAGAAGATCTTCCACTTTATCCTCTTTCAGATTTTTAATTGCTGTATTCAGCATCTTGCAGTACAGGTCGTATCCTACTGCTTCCATATGCCCGCTCTGGGAAGCTCCCAGAAGAGTACCTGCTCCCCGGATCTCCAGATCACGCATGGCAATCTTAACCCCGGAGCCCAGATCCGTGAACTGCCGGATCGCCTCCAGACGCTTTTCAGCTACTTCTTTCAGAATCTTACCGGGCGTGTACGTCATAAAAGCATAGGAAGTCCGGTTCGTGCGCCCTACGCGGCCGCGCAGCTGATACAGCTGAGACAGGCCAAAACGGTCCGCATCCTGAATAATGATCGTATTGACATTGGAAATATCAAGACCCGTCTCAATAATCGTGGTGGAAACCAGTACATCGATATCGCCATTGACAAAGTCCATCATAATCCGTTCCAGCTGCCGCTCACTCATCTGTCCGTGGGCAAATTCAACCACCGCATCGGGGAGCATCTCCTGCAGCTTTGCAGCCACCTCCATAATGTTCTCAACCCGGTTGTATACATAATATACCTGTCCGCTGCGGGCCAGCTCACGGTTGATTGCCTCTCGGATCAGCTCATCATCATGTTCCATAACATAAGTCTGTATCGGGGTCCGGTCAAGAGGCGGTTCCTCCAGCATACTCAGGTCCCGGATACCCACCAGACTCATATGAAGTGTTCTGGGAATGGGGGTCGCCGTAAGCGTCAGTACATCCACCGTATTCTTCAGATGTTTGATCTTCTCCTTGTGATTCACACCAAAGCGCTGTTCCTCATCGATGATCAGAAGTCCCAGATCTTTAAATACCACATCTTTCGACAGTACCCTGTGAGTACCGATCACAATATCCACCAGCCCCTTTTTCAGATCGCTGATGGTCTGTCTCTGCTGAGCAGGTGTCTTAAACCGGCAAAGCAGGTCGATGCGCACCGGGTAATTGCTCATACGCTGCACAAATGTGTTGTAATGCTGCTGGGCGAGTATCGTCGTAGGACAGAGATATACCACCTGCTTGCCGTCCTGCACTGCTTTAAATGCCGCACGGATAGCAACCTCGGTCTTCCCGAAACCCACATCACCGCACACCAGACGGTCCATGATCCTGTCACTTTCCATATCCTGCTTAACCGCCTGGATTGCTTCCAGCTGGTCTTCCGTCTCGGTATAGGGAAACATCTCTTCAAATTCAGTCTGCCATACCGTGTCCGGGCTGAACTGATATCCTTTTTTGGACTCTCTGGCCGCATACAGACTCACCAGTTCCTTTGCAATCTGCTGTACTGCTCCCTTAACCTTTGAATGGGTCTGCTTCCACTCTTTTCCCCCCAGACGGTTCAGTCTGGGCGTCCTCTCCGCATCGGAAGATGCATACTTCTGTACCAGATCAAACTGTGTAATCGGAACATACAGATTGCCGCCGTCCCCATACTCGATCTTCAGGTAATCCCGGGTGATTCCCCGGTTCTCCATCTTCTGAACCCCCCGGTAAATTCCCAGTCCGTGGCTCTCATGAACAACATAATCTCCAGGCTTCAGTTCGTGGAAACTGCTGATGGCCTGACCGCTGCAGGAATGCTTTTTCCGGCGCTTCTTCTTGTTGCGCACGCCGAACATGTCATTCTCCGTAATCACCACCGCACGAAGCAGAGGATACTCAAAGCCCTGTGCCAGTGTACCGGTCGTAACGAGAATACGCCCGGGAACAGGATATGCTTCCCGGTCTTCCGTATAGTCCGCCGCCAGCATATAATCATTACGCAGGTTTTCCGCCATACGTCTGGCTCTGGTCCTGGACGCGGAAATCAGTACGATCCTGTACTGCTTGCGGCACCATCCCGCCAGATCCGCCGTCAGTTCCGCCACCCGGTTCTGATAGTTGCTCACATTGCGTGACATGATCGTTGTATGAAAACCGGTGGCAACCAGTGTATCCTTCTGTTCCAGGCCTCCAAGAACCGCCAGATGGTGCTTCTCAAGACACCAGACCACATCCTTCTCAAGAAGCAGGGAATCAGCCTGCCCGGGGAGAATGTATCCCTTCTCCAGACGCATCTGCATGCTTTCCTGAAACTCCTTCTGAATCGCAGACAGCTTCTCCTGCAGTCTCGCAGGCTCATCAAGAAAAATACAGCTGTTCTCCGGAAAATACTCCAGAAAAGAAACGGTATCATCAAAGAAATACTTCATAAATCCGTTGACTGCAGACGTAATCAGTCCCGCTTTCATATCCTCCGCAAGAGAATCCACCATCTTTCTCAGGCGGAAAGCCTCCTCCGTACGCTTCTGACCGCGAAGTGCCTTCTCACAGGACGCACACTCATCTTCAATCCTGTGAAGCCCTGCATAAACACTTCCTTCATCAAGAACCACTTCCGATGCCGGATAAATACGGATACTGTCCGTACTGTCTTCCAAAGAGCGCTGGCTGTCCTTATCAAAATACCGTAATGTATCGACTTCGTCATCCCACATCTCAATTCTGACAGGATTATCCTCTGTCAATGTAAAAATGTCGATAATGCCGCCCCGCACGGAAAACTGTCCCGGTGAAGAAACACGGCCGCACCGCTCATATCCCATATAGACCAGCTGCTTTTTCAGCTTATCAAGATTCAGAATATCACCAGAAGCAATCTCCAGTGTATTGTTCCTGATCTGTTCGATGGGCACAAGAGCATCCATACACCCATCAATGGTGGTCACAATAGTACCCTTCCCGTACTCCAGAATCCGGCTGATCACCATCATACGCTGAGCCGTAATCTCATTACCCTGAATATCCGCATTGAAAAACAGCAGATCCCTGGCCGGATAATACCAGACATCCTGCTCGAAATTGCGCAGATCCTCACAATACTGTCTTGCCTTCTGCTCATCCGCTGTAATCAGAATACGAAAATCATATCCCTGACCCAGGCTGTGCACCATATGGCCCTTTGCTGCATCAACACAACCGAAAATTCCTGCCGCACCTCTGACCGCATCCTGCCGCAAAGCCCGCCGTACCGCCGAATACTCTCCTGCTTCTTCCAGGAAATCACTCCAATGCCTCATGTTCCGAACCTTTCTTTTCCTTTTCTTCCTTCTTTTCTTCCTTCTTTTCTTCCTTCTTCTCTGCCTTCTTATCTTCTTTCTGCTCTGTCTTTTTCTCTTTCTTCTTATTATAAAGATTCATCGCAGCCTCCGGGCCTTCCTCCAGAAACGTCTCAACAGCAGAAGCCGCTGTCTTTACCGCTTCCTTCATAACCGCCGCGTCCTCACCATGAAAATGCCCCAGCACAAAATCCACCAGTTCACCTCTTTTCGGCTCTCCGACTCCGACTTTAATGCGTGGAAACTCCGTAGTTCCAAGATGAGCGATAATGCTCTTCACCCCATTGTGCCCTCCGGCGCTTCCTTTCTTCCTGATGCGAAGCTGACCTGTCTCCAGACTGATATCGTCAAAAACAATCAGTACCTGATCTGTCTCCGGTTTATAAAAATCAAATGCTGCCCGTATGCTTTCCCCGCTCAGATTCATATAGGTAAGCGGCTTCAGCAAAAGTACCTGCTGCCCTCCGATCACACCTCTGCCTGTAAGTCCTTTAAACTGCTTTTTATCTACATTAATATTATGCGCTTCTGCCAGCGTATCAATCACCGAAAAGCCAACATTGTGGCGTGTTCCTTCATACTTTGCCCCCGGGTTTCCAAGTCCTGCAATAATATACATACTATATCATATCCTTTCAAAAAGAACAAGTGTTCTGAAATAATTTATATTTTTTTCACAATTCGCTCCGGATATTGCGCGTAACTTCCATAATATCCTAAAAATACTGATTCTGCAAGGCAAACCCTCTTGCAATCCGTAAACTTTTCATGTAAAATAGCCCATGATTGTCACACCCGTTATCGTTTACAGAACGGGTAAGTTTATTTACCCGGCTGTCTGTGATTTCGCCCGAAGGCATACGAAATCACCGCACTGATTTATGAAAGGACAAAACAATGATTGCTGCTAATAATGTAACATTAAGATTTGGCAAAAAAGCATTATTTGAAGATGTTAATATCAAATTCACCGAAGGTAACTGCTACGGCCTGATCGGTGCAAATGGTGCCGGTAAATCTACTTTCCTGAAGATTCTCTCCGGTGAACTGGAGCCCACAAAGGGGGAAGTCACCATGACCGCCGGCCAGCGTCTCTCTTTCCTGAAACAGGACCATTTCCAGTATGACCAGTATACCGTTCTGGATACGGTTATTATGGGTAACCAGAGACTGTATGACATCATGAAGGAAAAAGAAGCCATCTACATGAAGCCCGATTTTACGGAAGATGATGGTCTGAAGGCTGCTGAACTGGAAGGCGAATTCGCCAACATGAACGGCTGGGAAGCAGAATCCGATGCCGCTACCATGCTCAACGGTCTGGGGATCGAAACCGAGCTGCACTATACCATGATGTCCGAGCTGAACGGTTCTCAGAAGGTGAAGGTTCTGCTGGCTCAGGCTTTATTCGGCAACCCGGATATCCTGCTGCTGGATGAGCCTACCAACCACCTGGATCTGGACGCTATCGCATGGCTGGAAGAGTTCCTGATCAACTTCGAAAATACCGTTATCGTTGTTTCTCATGACCGTTATTTCCTCAATAAAGTCTGTACACATATCGCAGATATTGATTATGCCAAGATTCAGCTGTACGCCGGCAACTACGATTTCTGGTACGAATCCAGTCAGCTGATGATCCGCCAGATGAAAGAAGCAAACCGCAAAAAAGAAGAAAAGATCAAGGAACTGCAGGAATTCATCCAGAGATTCTCTGCCAACGCTTCCAAGTCCAAACAGGCAACCTCCAGAAAACGTGCTCTGGAAAAAATCCAGCTGGATGAGATCCGTCCCTCCAGCCGTAAGTATCCTTACATTGATTTCAGACCTGAAAGAGAAATCGGCAATGAAGTTCTGACCGTAGAACATCTGAGCAAAACCATCGACGGAGTAAAGGTTCTGGACGATATTTCCTTTATTCTGGGCCGTGAAGATAAGGTTGCATTTGTAGGCTCCAACGAACTGGCCAAGACAACACTGTTCAGGATTCTGGCGGGCGAAATGGAACCTGATGAAGGCTCTTATAAATGGGGCATCACAACCTCTCAGGCCTATTTTGCAAAAGATAACACTGATATTTTCAAGGATGAGATTACCATTACCGACTGGCTGACACAGTTTTCTGCGATTAAGGATGCAACCTATGTAAGAGGCTTCCTTGGCCGTATGCTCTTCCCCGGCGATGCGGGCATGAAGATGCTTCCCGTACTTTCCGGTGGTGAACGCGTGCGCTGCCAGCTGTCCATGATGATGATCAAAGCCACCAACGTTCTGATCTTCGATGAACCTACCAACCACCTGGATATGGAATCCATCACCTCTCTGAACAACGCTCTGATCAAATTCGGCGGTGTGATCCTGTTCTCCTGCCACGACCATCAGTTTGTGCAGACAACTGCAAACCGCATCATGGAAATCATTGATGGTAAACTGATTGATAAGATTACAACCTACGACGAATATCTGGAAAGCGACGCTTCCATCCGTAAGCGTATGATTCAGCAGTAATCCAGACAATCGCCGTCTTGTAAAACAGGTGATTCGATCCGGATTATGAAACTTCTGATTACCAGGACAGCGCCCGAAGGCGCTGTCTTTCTTTTTAAGCTACGGAAATGCCGGAAACAGCATCTCCACAGCTTACGTTCAAATCTTATTTTCTGTTCTTCAGTACTACTGTATTAAACTTCCGAAGTGTAATCGCACCCCCGGTTTTCACTCCCTCACTCTGAAAGATTACTTCATAATCATTTACCCGAATCGGCAATTTCACATCAGTACGATTATAGTTTTGGATAAAGATATACTGCGTATCTTCACTTTCCCTTGTAGTAATTTCCACACCTTCAGGAACAAAGCAGGGAATCGGCGCTTTCAGCCCCGCTTCTTTACAGATATTCCGGTACAAATCATCATAAAAGCTCTGCTCAGCATCCGCACAGATATAATACGCTTTTCCTTTTCCATACTGATTTACCGTCAAAGCAGGAGTTCCCTGATAAAATTCATCCCCGTATACCATCAGCGGTACCGCTGTACTTACCTCTACCAGCTGGCAAAGGTGTTCACAACGGTAATTTCTGCTCAACATACCTGCGTCCACACTGCCCTGCACAGGGCACAGATAATTACTTTCCCCATCATACAATCCATCAATTTCCGTACTGCGAAGCCCCATTACATCCATCAAACCTCCAGGCGTTCCGCCCAGAAAACACAGATCATTTTCATCCACAACTCCGCTCCAGTATGTCAGGATAAATATGCCTCCTTCTTCTACAAATTTCCTTACTTGGGCCTCAAACCCGGCACGGAACATGTAAACCAGCGGAGCAGCCACTATGCGATAGCCTTCAATCGACTGTTCCATATCAAGCACATCCACATTCAATCCCTGCTTACGGAATGCATAATAAGATTTCTCTACCGTTTCCTTATAATACATTCCCTGATTGCGGGGACCTTTGGATTCATCAATCGCCCACCAGTTTTCCCAGTCAAAAATAACCGCGGCATCAGCTTTTACCCAGGTATGATTACACTCTGAAAGCCTGATCAAATCCTCTCCCACCTGGCAGCATTCCTGATAAGTACGGTCATCCTCTTTTCCATAGTGGTCGATCACCGCGCCATGGAATTTCTCAAATCCGCCTCTTCCCTTTCGGATCTGAAAATATAATACACTGTCCGATCCATGAGCAACAGCCTGAAGAGAAGCTGCTTCCACCATACCGGGACGTCTTAATTTATTCACCGGCTGCCAGTTTGTAGGACTCGGACAGGATTCCATAAGCAGGAAGGGAGCTTTTTTCATGGAACGCATGATATCGTGCTGAATTCCGGTATCCATGGCTGTCAAACGTTCCTGCTTTCTATGCCAGGTAGGATAATTATCCCAGGAGACTACATCAACAAATTTCGCAATTTTGTGATAGTTGTACTCTTGAAAATTGTACATGAAATTAGTTGTAACCGGTTTTTTTGCTCCCACCTCCCTAAGTGCTTCCACCTCACTGCGCAAAAAATCACCTACCTGATCAGAAACAAACCGTTTCCAATCCAGATACAGACCATGAATTGCCATTTCTCCGGTGGGCATGGGCGGCTCAACCTGATCAAAGGTATCGTAGGTATGGCTCCAGAACGCTGTATACCATCTGCGATTCAATTCTTCAACAGAACCATACTTTTCCTTCAGCCAGCCTCGAAATGCCTGCTGACATAAGGGGCAATAGCACTCACCGCCGTATTCATTGGAAACATGCCACAAAATCACTCCCGGATGGGAATCAAAACGGGCTGCCAGCGCCTGATTCATTTCTCTGACCTTTCGGCGATATACCGGCGAAGTATAGCAATGATTATGTCTCATCCCAAAATGATTTCTGCTTCCGTCCATATTGACACGCAATATTTCCGGATAACGGTCAGCCATCCAATGAGGTCTTGCCCCGGAAGGAGTCGCCAGATTTACGCTGATTCCATTTTCGTATAAACGATCTATAATCTCTGCCAGCCAGTCAAAATCATAAACTCCTTCCACCGGCTCCAGCTTACACCATGCAAAAATCCCAAGGGAAACCGTATTGATGCGGGCTTTTTTCATCATGCGGATATCATCCTTCAGGATTTCCGGATAATCGAACCACTGCTCCGGATTATAATCTCCCCCATGTAATAAATGATTAAATTTCACTCCATCCATATTGCAACCTCTCTATTCTATCAAATTTTATAAAACTGTTTTATAATACTGAAAATAAATTTCAGTCCCGCTCTAAAATCAGTCCGCAGTTTTTCCATCTTCACGAATTTTCCACCACCGGCATATGAGACACAAAAAGGTCACAGATTCTTTTTCCTTTAAAATCTGCGACCTCTTCCATAATGATTCACATTATTTCACAAAGTATGCTTTCAGTGCCTTATTGAACTGTAATGTCTTTTCTCCCACTAATCTGGCCGCACATAACGGATACTGATCCGGCAATATTTCAGATGCTCCTTCAGGCTCCCAGTAGAATATTCCCATTTCTTCCTGATCGATTTCCTTCATAGCATCAACAGCATCCCGTATAGTCCTGTAGCTGCTTTCTTCATCATAATCCAACCCGCCGATTTCGACGATCATTACGGGCTTATGATATTCTTCCGCGTAGTGCTTCAGATAGCCGGAAAGACGTTCTTTATCACTTTCGTACTGTTCCCAATAAGGATAGTACGAAAATCCCATGATATCAGTCTTTCCGTTATTTGCAAAGAAATTCTGCCAGAACGGTTCACATAACTCCTCACTGCACACAGCTGCCAGATGGGTAATTACCTGACAATCCGGGCATACTTCTTTCACTGCATCATACCCGGAATTCAGGAAACGTACCAATGCTTCCGGGGCCTCTTTTAAGCTGCCTTTTGGCCACATCATACCGTTATTGATCTCATTCCCCACCTGAGCCCATTCCGGATAGATATCATGCTCTGCTAATAACTGCAACACTTCTTTGGTGTGCTGGTAAACCCTTTTTTCCAGCTGCTCATCACTTTCATTTTTCCATGCTTCCGGTATATCCTGGATCACAGGATCTGCGAAATGGTCACTGTAATGAAAGTCGATCATCAGCTTCATACCCTGTTCCTTCACGCGTTTTGCCATCTGAAGCACACCCTGTGCGTCACAGAAACCCAGCATCACCTTCTCATTTTCTCTCTTCATCCAGAAAGAATCTTCGGGTGGATTCACAAAAACACGCAGACGTATCGCATGAACCCCCAGCTGCTCCAGTATATCCAATATATCCGCTTCATTTCCATTGTCATCCAGCCAGCGATATCCCATGGACTCAAGCTGCGCAGCCCAGCCAAGATCCACACCAAATATCATTTTTTTCATGTTACAATCTCCTAGTCAAAGTCAAATTTGGTAAACCTCTTGTACATTGCCTTATATTTGGTTCTTACCATCTCATTTCCTGCCAGAACATCTTTTTCCTTACCCGTATACTGGCAGCGCAGACAATAGTACTCATCCTTTTCTTTATCATAGAACATGTCGATATCCAGGTCCCTCATGAAGCAGGACGGACACCTGTAATTTAATTTGCCTTTTCCAGCTTGAGCCATGTTGTGAAGACCTCCTTATCTGATACTTTTTTCTTATAACCTAATGTAAACATAGGAGAAAATGCATATCCCTCACGGACATACCCTTCTGCACCTTCAGACGCTTCCATTGATACTTTTGTATCAATTGCAGGAATAACTGCAGATACTGCCCTGGCATTTACAAGACTTTCTTCTCTGCACTTGTATTCATAGATGATTTCCTTCTCATCGTCTCCTTCGCATCGGAGAATAATGCCGTTCATGTCTTCCGGGTATTCTGTTGTTCCGTAGCAGGCTACCATATATTCCTGAATCTCCACCTGTGCCTCCGGATTGCTCATTTCAAGAATCTCGCGCTCAATGCGAATGGTTCCTGTACCTTCCTCAAAGAATAATCTGCTCTGCAGTTTTACGGTCAGATCATAAAATTCGATATCAACCGGATCCAGCGTCAGGATTCTTCTATTTCCTTCCTGTGAGAAATGCGCCTTTGTACGGCACAGACACAGATCCACTTCTTCCCCGCCATAACAGATCTTTGCACTGCGGATGGTTCCTTCTCCTGCATAATGAGTGAAATAACCTGCACGGTATTTTTCCTGAATCAGGAACGGATAGGATGCATCCTGCACATGCTTTGTTCCGATACCTACTTCCCATTTCAGTTTTGCTGCATAAGGGCGAAGATCGAAGATCGCACCGCCCTGATCCATATTAACACCGGCTCTCATATACGGATCTGTATACCAGAACAGCTGCTTGTCAGAACCATAGAGAATATCTCTCCATAATGCACATTCCGGCTCTGTATAGGTTTTCTTCTTACGGTAATAATCTGCAAATTCCGACATGGTCATGTCAATCAGCTTGCCTTCCTTCTTTAGATCGCCGTAGTATTTGCAGCCATCTGAATAAGATTTAAGGAGAAGTTCATAGGGAGCTTCCCAACGTCCCATTTTATTCATCCAGCCGGGCCCTACAAACATCATGTTGTAAGCATAACCATTATTGTATTTCCCCTGTGCCCGATACTGGTCTATCAGATTGTAAAGATAGGGGAATTCCCATGTTTTGGAATCATAAATCATGCCTCGAAGTACATTCTGCGGATGGGTTCCAAAATTGGATCCATTACCGTCATAACATGCCAGAAGGTCTCTGGAAAGATGGGGAATTGCAACGATTCCGCTGTCTTCTTCTTCATTGGCCGCCGGTGCATGAGTATTCTGTTTAGACGGAATCCAGGGTGCCCAGGGACCTCCGTCAAATAAAGTATACCATGAATTGTTGCATGTATGGTAAGCTTTCGGTCCTTCCTCCCAGCAGGTAGCAATCGCACATTTAACAGAAGGATATTTTTCCTTAATATAATTAGTAAGCTCTGCATCCATATAATAAGAACCTGTAGACTCCGGATAGAAACCAAAGATATCATGGAATTTGCCGAATACATCATCTACAATTGTCTTTTTATCCTCCATGGAGAACATCCAGATGCAAAAGTCTTTTGTTTTATATTTCTCGCGGAATTCTTCACAGGGCAGTCCCAGTAAAGATAAAGCAATTTCATCGCCGTATACTTCATGATCATGCTTTGCAATTTCAACTGCCTCCTGATTGAAAAGAGCTGCATAAGTCATGTGAATAGTGACTTTCAGTCCATTTTCGTGGGCAAGTCTCTGCTGTGTCTTGAAGATATCAAGAGATTCGGTAAGGAGTTTCTTATCTCCGATATCCTCTTCTTTTCCATGTCCGGTCACGGTAGCAGAATACTCCGGAACCATCTCCGGTCTATGGATTACATTCAAAATGAATTCTTCCATTTTTACTCCTTTCAAATTACAAAATTTGAGTTAAAAATATCCGGTACCCCAGCAAATCATATTGCATGGGGCTTGCCGGACAGAAATTTGCTATATCATTACTTAACAGCGCCGGTAATACCTTCTGCAAACTGTTTCTGTAAGACGAAGAATACTACCATCGTAGGTACAGAACAGAACAATACGCCTAACATCAGTACACCATAATCGGTTGTATATCCGGATGCCAGATTGGCAATCAGCATAGGCATGGTCTGTGCCTTTGTATCGGTCATGATTACCTTCGGCCACAGGTATGCATTCCATGCATTCATGAATGTGATAACTGCTGCTGCCGCATAGGTGGATTTCATCATTGGTGCATACATACGATAGAAAATCTGAAGTTCGGTCAGGCCATCAATACGCGCTGCTTCCATAACATCGATTGGGAAGTTTCTGGAATTCTGACGGAACATCATGATCAGAAATGGTGTTGACAATGAGGGAAGGATGAAGCCCCATACAGAGTTCAGCAGCCCTACGCCTGAAATCATCTTAAACAACGGAATCATGGTTGCAACACCGGGAATCATCATGGCAAGCAGCAGAATGCTGAATACCATATCCTTCTGCTTATCATGATATAACTCAAATCCATAACCTGCCAATGAGCAGATAATCAGCGCCAGAACAGTCTGCACAATTGCGTACAGGAAGGAATTTGCCAATGCTCCCCACAGATCCTGGCTTGAAACCAGATTCTGGAAATTCTGTAATAAATATCCTCCGGGTAAAATTCTTCCCTGTGCAACATCATAGGACTCATTCGTGGCTGCAGAAATCATCCAGTAAAACGGGAATACCGAAATAAATGATACAATCGCCAAGAAGATATATGTCGGAATTAATCGACGCTGAATCATGCTTCTATTATTTTTCCTAGTCACGTGTATCACCTACTTTCATATTGATAAATGCCAGAATACCTACCATAATAAATACGAAGAATGCCATCGCAGTCGCATATCCAAAGTTTGCAACACCGGTACCGAATGTGTTGTTGTAGATGTAATGTGACATTGTAATAGTTGAGTTTGCAGGACCGCCATTTGTCAGGTTAACGGACTCATCGAACAACTGTAATGTACCATTGATTGACATGATAAATGTCATGATAATGGTAGGTTTCAAAAGCGGAACAGTAATTTTCCAGAATGTATTCCATCCGTTTGCTCCGTCGATCTTAGCTGCTTCATATACAGAATATTCAATATTCTGAAGACCTGCCAGATAGAATACCATGTTATATCCTGTCCATCTCCAGATCAATGCGATAATAATAACTGCCTTCGCACTCACAGGATTACCCAGGAAATTGTAATTTTCTGATAAAATATGTAAATTAACAAGAATCGAGTTAATCAGACCTTCTGTTGCAAATAAGGACTTAAAAATCAAAGAATAAGAAACCAGCGCAGTCGCACACGGTAAGAATACGCATGTACGGAAGAACCCTTTAAATTTTAAATCTTTATTATTCAGTAACTGTGCCAGCAAAATGGCAAGTACCAGCATGATGGGTACCTGAATTGCCAGATAAAGAAAAGTATTTCCTACAGAACGCAGGAACAATTGGTCCGAAAACATTCTGGTATAGTTGTAAAAAATCGGTTCCGACCATTTCATGTTTGCACTGGAACCGGTTTTCAGTGAAGTAATAAACGCACTGATCATCGGCCAGAAGCTCATGACAGCAATCATCAATGAAGCTGGAGCTAAAAACAGCCAACCGGCCCTTGACTGCTTCTGAAGCAGATTCATTCCTTTTTTCTTTTTCACTTGGAATCCTCCATTTGAAAGCAGAGCAGGGAGAACGGTAATTCATTTTCCCCGCTCTTTCAAAAATCTCTTAGTCTATAATCTCAATGTCAGTTATTCAATTATCAGCTGTGGAAATATCAGTTGCCCATTTCGAAATTCAGCTGATCTTCTGCGTTTTTAAGTTCCTCATCCATATTACCGCCGTTAATAATATTAACGATTGCAGCTGCTAACTGAGTACGGCAGGTATAGTGATACGAGCTCTGCTCAATAATCTGTACGTGAGTTCCCATCTCTGCAATATCTGCATAGATTGGAGTATTATTAAAATACTCCACACCTTCATTATAAACTTCTGACTGGCCCGCAGGAATATATGTAGAAACAACACCGCCATTCTTCAGCGCATTGTCATAAGTTGCTGTTGCACCTTCACCGCCGCCGAATGTATATGCAAGGAAATCCTTAGCAAGCTCTGTATTCTTGCAGTTAGCTGTGATATACAGAGAAGCTCCGCCGTTGGATGCATAGCCTTCTTTTCCGCCATCCAGTGTAGGCATACTTGTGATTTCCCACTTTCCGCTGTTAGCCTCAACTTTTTCGATAGTAGGAATGATCCAGTTCCCGTTCATAACACCTGCAACCTGATCACCCTGGATTGCCTTATCCGTGTAATCTGACCAGCTGTTGGTAAGAAGAAGAACACCTTCCTTAGCCATGTCTACAATAGTCTGAACAACTCTCTTCAATGTTTCGTTCTCTGTGATATAAGGTTTTCCATCCTTGAACTGAGATACACCTTCAGCCTGAAGCATCAGATAGATAAGGTCATTTCCATCGCCATCCATGCACATCAGATACTTGCCGGTCTTTTCTTTTACAACTTTACCGATTTCAATAAACTGATCCCATGAAATTCCTGTCAGATCGTCGATTGTATATCCGCACTGTTCAAGAAGATCTACACGGTAAGCAGTAATAACAGTACCACCATCTACCGGCACACCATAGTGAACACCGTCAATAGTAGAGTAGTCCAGTTTTTCTGCTGAGAAATCATCCCACTTAATATCTGCATCATTAACATCCTGCCATGCATCCGGATAATCACTTACATACTGATGAATCCAGTGATCCTGGAATAATACAATATCCGGTAATGAATCATACTTGCCTGATGAAGCTGCTGTTGTGATAGCAGTTTCAATATCGCCTGATCCGGATTGCTCACGGAGATCAAGAACAAAGTCCGGATTTTTCTCTTTGTAGGCTTCTGCAGCTGCCTGAATAGCCGGAATGTTAAAGCTCGGGTCCCATGCATAAACTACCAGTGTGTTCTCGTCTCCGCCAGCAGCAGAGTTTCCGCCATCTGATGCTCCTCCGTTGCCGCCGCAGGCAGTCAGAGATAATGCCATAGTTCCTGCAAGCAGCATTGAAATTAATCTTTTTTTCATGTTATTAGTCCTCCTTTTTATTATATAGAAGCATCTTTGTGTAACGTGCACAAAGATTGCTCTTAAAATTTATTGCATGTATCTATAATTATACTTGTTTGGATTTTTCATTGTGTTCATATTCAATTAAAAAACAGGCATATTCGCTTTTTTATTGTATTATGCAATAAATACTCTGTCCGCATACATGCGCTTCATTGCACTGATCATGTCCTCTTCCAGATCAAGAAGCAATTTGATTTTTCTCCTGTTCTCCATAATAATCATCGTATAATACGGGATGTCCGGTTCATATGAAGTATAATCATATTTCGGAAGCTTTTCCGTACCACCGTTTCTGCGATATTTCGCTACTGCCTCATGCCAGTTTGGTGCAACTACTTCCATGTTTTTAATATCCAGCTCATGTACCTCTCTGCGGCGGCGTTTTGCATGGATCACAGTAATCGTAAATGTATTTCCATCCAGCACATACTCATAATCCTTTTCGCTGTAAGCGTCATACAGAAAATACAATCCTGCCATGAGCAGGGCCAGAAACATCATGCCGCGATCCAGTACAATTCCCGCAAGTATAAATAATACACACAGGAAAATCATCACCTTTTTTAATACTTTTGTAGATGTTTTCACACGTCTGTGAACTTCTTTTACCATTCTGTAATTCATCTTTTTTACCAACCCTTAACTGCACTGATCTTATAATCCAGCACCTGCCCAACATAATTATCCGAAGAACGCTTCCATTGATATGGTGTCATACCTGTGATCTTTTTGAAATTCCGATTAAAAGTCGATACGTTCGTATATCCCACCCGATAGGCAACTTCTTCCATGGTGACGCTGCTCCTGAGCAGAATCTTACTCGCTTCCCGTATCCGAATCGCATTCACATAGTCACTCGGCATCATATTCATGCATTTCTGAAAAATCCCGCGAAAATGGCTCTCACTGATATTGCATACATCTGCAAGATCCTTAATCCGGATATCTTCATTGTAATGCTTCTTCACGTAGCCCAAAGCCGGATCAATCAGGAAACTCCTTGCATTCTTTTTTGTCATCTCATTCTCCACATTATGTATACGCAGAAGTTCCACCACGAGCGATTGCAAAAGCGCTTTCAGCTTCTCCTGATACATGTATGCCTTTCCGTCACATTCTCTGCGTATTTCAAGAATGATATTACTGATGCATAAATACTCTTCCCGGTAAAAAAAGTGCGCTGAGTCGTACAGTTTGTCCAGCAGATACTCCGTATCCAGTTTTTTGAAGGATGAATTCTTCATATCCTGCAAAATACTTTCCATATCCAGATACAGCCATTCCCAGAACGCAGTCGTTCCCGGAATTGTATTCATTGTATGAGGATACTTGGGCGGTATAATAGAAATGCATCCTTCCTCAAAAATTTTTACGCTGTCACACAATACACATGTCCCATAGCCTTCATGGCAGATTCCGATTTCCATATAATTATGGAAATGCAGCGTACCAATATCTTCTCCATAGGGCCGTCTCCACTCTTCCCCAAGAAGCGCCAGCACCTGACTATTTGCTCCCATTTCATAATATCGGAACTGAAGTTTTGATTTCTTTTTTGCCATAATGTATCCCTTCGCTTTACCACTGCAGATTTCGATATTCTGACGGTGTACAGACCTCATACAAATTCCAAAGTTACTCTATATAATGCTTGAAAGTTGCTCTATTGCGTATTTTATTGTTTTTGTACAATCGGTTGCTCTTGATTGCAAGTATATCACCTTTACGCTTTTTTGTCAATCAGCTTTTAAAATACCTGTTTTTTATATAAAAAACGCAAAAATGCTCGTTTTTTGGAAAAAAACGAGCATTTTTCTCTCTGTTTTTGAACAACATCGGTTGTCTAAACTATCTTTTATCTCTCCATTTTGCGCAACAAAGGCAACAAAGAAATCCCCCGCTTCTGCTAACGCAGGGGATTTCTTTCATGATCCATCATTAATTATAAGTGGATTCCCGTAATATCACCTGATAACCTACCGGAGATGAACCTTCTATAATCTTTTCACCCAACTGTTCCAAAAGCATTGAGCATGCATTTTTACCCAGTGCTACTGTATTAAACCGTATACTTGTAACCGTCGGTACATTATATTCCAATTGAGGACTATCATAAAGACTTGCCAGCTTCATCTGCTCAGGAACTGCAATTCCATTTTCCCGCAAACACCTTAATGTCAGATTTGTAATAAACTCATCCATACATAATATTCCATCTGCCCCTGTCTCCAGGATCTGTTTTACCGCCGTCGCTACTTTCAAATAATTGTCTATATTCAAAAAAAACAATGCAGGATTCGCCTGTACTCCCTGTCTGGCATGGGCATCCAAAAATCCCTGTGTCCGGCTTTCCGATACTCTGTGCATTCTGTTTCCGCCAAGCAGGGCGAGTCTGCGGATCCCTTTCATCAGCATGATCTCCGTCAGTTCTCTGCTTGCTTCCTGGTTCTGATTGTCCACATAATGTGAATCGCATTTATCCGAAGGGCCTATTACCACATATGGAATTTCATTTTCCACCAGAATATGCTGAACAAAAGAATCTACCACCGAACGGGCTATAATAATGCCATCCACTTTATGTCTGGCAACAATCCTCTGTATCTGTTTCAGGTCCTGATGCTGTGAGTTGGGCATCAGCAAAATATCATAATTGTATGCCATAGCAACCTCTGAAATCCCCACAATACAGTCTCTGAAAAAAAGAAACTCAGAACTGTTATAATCTGCCGGAAGCACCAGACCGATATTATAGGTTTTTCCTTTTGCCAGTCCTTTCGCCATAACATTCGGAGTATAATCCTGTTGCCGGATAAAAGATAATACTCTTTCCCGGGTTGCCTGACTGACACGTCCTTTTCCCGAAATCGCTCTGGAAACCGTCGACTTATTTAGCCCCAGTTCCCGGGCAACATCCTCTATTGTACAATTCTTCTTTCCTTCACTGCCGCTTTCAGCAATATCATCTATATCGCTTGTGATATTTTCATCTTCCATGATTTCCGTCTTCCCCACTTTTCCATCATTCACATACTCTCCTGATCATCCCGCTTAATAATCATCATCAAATTAAATTTTCGCTTATGTTTCAGAATATCAGACATACACAAAACTGGCAAGCACTATTTTTAAAAAACATTAAAACTGTTTCAGGCGCTCCAGCCTGTTTTCGCAAATCTGTTCCCAGTCTTCTTCGCAAAGCCCCTGTTCCCAGATATTTTTCCCGACCGTATCCGAGGAGGGATAACAGCTGCGGATCAGCTGACACAGATATACCGCTTTCTGCCGGATATGGCTGCTTTCAAAACATGCAGGAAGTTCCGTTCCCGACCCTGCCATATAAAGATTTTCAAAAATCCTTGCCCGATCTTCCTTTGGAAATGTCCTGCTGTATCCGTCGATAAAATAAACATCCGCCATATCCGGCTCACTTACATAGACATCAATTCCCCGTTCCTCATCAAAGGCAAGATATTCGTTGTATTCATAAAAATACGCATCCTCAGGTGACATCTGAATCCAGCGACCTTCCCAGTCTTCCTGCACCGTTTCCCAGATACGGTCCTCCAGCAGATGAAACCATTCATGAGCGAAGTTCGTCTGAAGGGCATCCTTCAGAGAAACATCAAACACCATCCGTGTAAACGATACCGGCTGTCCGTCAATCTCATAGATACCGAATGTAACATAAGCACCGGCATAATCCAGATTTCCTGTACCTGTATCGCCCGAAATCGTTCCGCAGAAGCAGATCTCCACGGGATTTTCCTTTCCCGACTGCATCTCACCGATCATGCCCGCAGGCAGTTCGTCCATAAACTCCAGCAGGACCTCCGATGCATCCAGTTCATCCAGAATACCGATATTATCCCACAATGTATAGCCGGACAGATCATTTTTCACTCCGGCCTCTTCCTGCGTGATCATGGAAACTCCGTGTTTCTGCTCAATATCCTGTTTATTCTTCTCCACATCAGCCCTCACTTCAGCCGGACTCAGCCGGGTGATACCAACTTTTTCCGTTCCTGCTGCCCGGTTCAGATCGCAGAGAACGATTCTCTGACTGCCCTCCTGCATCATGGAAAACAGTACCTGTTTCATCCCCGGCCGCACCGATACAACAGATATGTCGCTCCACAGGCTGTCTTCCTGCGGATCCGCATTCATCTGGTAAACCGTATAGGAAAGACCTTCATTGCAGTCGTAAATATTCAGCATATTGTCAGAACAGCCAAACAGATACTGATGACGATAGGAAATCAGCTGTTCCTTTTCATTGATTTCGTCCAGAATCATCACAGAATCAGGACGGGAATAGTCCACGACCCGGTATTTATCATGAAACTGGTAAAAACTTCCGTCCTCTCCCCAGGACATAGCGGAAGTGCTCACCAGTTCATCCCGCTCAGACTGCCCGGATACCGCAGAAATCCGGTACCGGCTCAGCTTATGAAAATCCTTTGTAACCGTCAGATAGACAAAACCGCCCCCTGTCCCATCAAGAGACCACCAGCAGCCTGCGTTTTCATCATAATCGCCCAGAATCTCTTTTATATCATATTGTCCGCTCGATTTTTCGCCGATCCGGTAAAAATACAGCTGTTTTCCTTCATAATCCTGCGTCCACAGAATATCCTCCTGATAATCACTGTACCAGACGCTGCGGTAACGCGCATCCATATCCACGGACTCTGTCTCCTTCAGTTCCTGATCCAGATAGTACAGTTTCTGTCCAGCAGGTATAAACAGCCAGATGGTTCCGTCTTCCAGAAATCCGCCTTCACCCATATCCTCATATCCCAGATCGTAATTAATACTGCTGATCAGCCTGCCCGTATCCAGATTGAACAGTTTCACATTCAGACCTCGTCCGCAGCTGAGAATCAGCAGTTTCTCCTCAAAACATTCCATCCGGGTAACGTATGTACCTTCTTCCAGCTCCAGCGGAATCCGGTAAGCACCTGTATTGTTCCCGTCCTTCTGATAAAGTTTTTTCAGAAGTTCACTCTGTTCCCGGAGTTTTTCTTCTTCCCTGTTCCCTGGCGTACCTGCTGCGGCACCATTTTCTTCTTTCGCTGATGCCGTATCTTTCGCTGATGTCCCATCTCCGGCCGATTCCATACCCTGCGCAGTTTCCGCCAAAGTACCGTTTCCCGCAGACACATCCCCGCTCTCCAATGCTGTCGGACCGCTGCAGCCTGCAATTCCCATACATAAAATCAGTAATAATCCTGTCAGAAGCTTTCTCATTCGCACTCACCCCCGTTTTTCCTGCTTTCCGTCTGAAAATATGGCAGAATCCATGTGATACATCCGGGCAGGGGCGCTGCATCTGTATTTTCCGCAAACACCGGAATGCAGCTTTTCTTCATTATACTATGAACCTGTTACCTCCCGATTAAAACTTTTCCTGATAATTTTAAATAAGTGTAACGTTTTCAAAAAAGCCCGCCCGTTTCACAGTTTTAAACTGTAAAACAGGCGGGTCCGTCGTATACTCTTATTAAATATGCTTTTTTCTTTACTTCCTACTGCAGGTGGGCCAGTCTTTCCTGAACCTGTGCCATCATCTGCTGGTATTTTTCATATTTTGCTTTCTCTTCTTCGATCTTGGCTGCCGGTGCTTTGCTGATGAATTTCTCATTGCTGAGCATGCCTTTGGAGCGGGCAAGTTCTTTGGACAGTTTTGCTTCTTCCTTCTTCAGACGCTCGATTTCTTTCTCGATATCTACCAGATCAGCGAAAGGAATGTAGATATTGGCACCGGGAATTACTGCGGATACCGCGTCATCTGCGATTCCTTCCTTGTCAGCCTGCACTGTCACCTCGGAGGCAAATGCCAGTGTAGCAAAGAATACTTTACCGTTTTCGAAAACACCTCGGATCTCGTCGCTGTCGGAGACAACGAATACCTTGGCCCTGCGGCTGGGCGGTACATTCATGGAGGTACGGACGGTACGGATTGCGCGTACCGCTTCCTTGATGGTTTCAATTGCCTTTTCATCGGCTGCGAAATTCCATTCTTCCGTGTATGCCGGCCAGCTGGAAATCATGATAGATTCCTCTTCATCCTGCAGCGTGCAGAAGATTTCCTCCGTAATGAAAGGCATAAACGGATGCAGCATCTTCAGAGAATTGATCAGAACCGTCTTCAGGGTCCAGAGTGCTGCTGCCTTGGTGCTGTCCGTATCGCTGTACAGACGGGGTTTTACCATCTCAATGTACCAGTCGCAGAATTCTTCCCAGATGAAATCGTAAACCTTGGACAGTGCAATACCAAGTTCGTATTTGTCCAGATTCTCGGTTACATCCTTTGCCAGCGTATTAACCTTGGACAGGATCCATTTATCCGCTGCAGTCAGTTCAGACAGATCAACCGCTTTTACTTCTGCTTTGTCCAGATTCATCATAATGAAACGGGATGCATTCCATACCTTATTGGCAAAGTTGCGGCTTGCTTCCACACGCTCCCAGTAGAAACGCATGTCATTGCCGGGCGCATTGCCGGTCACCAGAGTCATACGAAGCGCATCTGCACCGTATTTGTCGATAACCTCCAGAGGATCAATACCGTTGCCAAGGGATTTGCTCATCTTGCGTCCCTGGGAATCGCGGACCAGACCGTGGATCAGAACGGTGTGGAACGGTGTCTCGCCGGTCTGCTCCAGACCTGAGAATACCATACGGATAACCCAGAAGAAAATAATATCGTATCCGGTTACCAGTACGTCTGTGGGATAGAAATACTCCAGTTCCGGCGTTTTGTCCGGCCAGCCCAGTGTAGAGAAAGGCCACAGAGCGGAGCTGAACCAGGTATCCAGTGTATCTTCATCCTGAACCACCGGTGCACCGCAGTCGGGGCAAACCGTCAGATCTTCGCGGCTTACGGTCATCTTACCGCATTTTGTACAGTAAAATGCAGGAATCCGGTGTCCCCACCAGAGCTGTCTGGAAATACACCAGTCCTTGATGCCGTTTAACCAGTGAAGATAAGTCTTGCCGTAGCTTTCCGGTACAAATTTCAATGTTCCGTTATTCAGAGCTTCAATGGCAGGTTTTGCCATCTCTTCCATCTTAACAAACCACTGGGGTTTTACCATGGGTTCAATGGTTGCGCCGCAGCGATCATGGGTACCTACATTATGAGAATGAGGTTCAATGCCAACCAGCAGACCCAGTTCTTCCAGTTCTGCAACGATTGCTTTTCTTGCCTCATAACGATCCATGCCTTCGTATTTGGGGCATACGCCGTTCATGGTAGCGTCATCGTTCATCACGTTGATTTCAGGCAGGTTATGGCGGCGTCCAACTTCAAAGTCGTTGGGGTCATGAGCAGGTGTAATTTTAACGGCACCTGTACCGAAGTCCTTATCAACATAGCTGTCCGCAATGATCGGAATCTCTTTATTCATAATCGGCAGGATCAGTGTTTTTCCTACCAGATGCGTATATCTTTCATCATCGGGGTGTACCGCAACCGCCGTATCGCCCAGCATGGTCTCGGGACGTGTGGTGGCGATTTCAATAAATTCATCACTGTCCTTTACAGGATATTTGATATGCCAGAAATGTCCGTCCTGCTCTTCATGGATAACCTCTGCATCGGAAATGGAGGTTTTGCAGACAGGACACCAGTTGATGATTCTGGAGCCTTTGTAAATATATCCTTTTTCATAAAGGCGTACAAATACTTCTTTAACCGCTTTGGAGCAGCCTTCATCCATGGTGAAACGCTCTCTGGACCAGTCAGCGGAGGACCCCAGCTTCTTCAGCTGATTGATGATACGTCCGCCGTACTCATCCTTCCACTCCCATGCACGCTCCAGGAACTTTTCACGGCCCAGATCAGCTTTCTCAATGCCTTCTTCTCTCAGCTTATTGATAATCTTAACCTCGGTCGCAATACTTGCATGGTCACAGCCGGGCTGCCACAGTGCTTCATAGCCTGCCATTCTCTTATAACGAATCAGAATATCCTGCATGGTATTGTCCAGTGCATGGCCCATGTGCAGCTGGCCTGTGATATTCGGCGGGGGCATAACAATGGTAAACGGTTTCTTATCGGGATTCACATCGGCTTTAAAATAGCCTTTTGCCATCCACTTGGAATACAGTTTGTCCTCAATGGCCTGAGGATTGTAATTCTTTTCCAGTTCTTTTGACATGATTTTCTCCTTTTTATAAAATAGAAGTCATTGTTCAGAGCCAGCCTCGAAAACACTGTGCGCTCCTCTGAACAGTTACATATAAAAAGCCCTTCTGCATGTTGTCATGCAGAAGGGCGAATCAGCGCGGTACCACCTTCGTTGGGTCTCATATCCGTTAACGCCGGCAACGGGACTGCCTACTGACTCATGCCACGTTCAGCAATCCGGTTCAGAAGCTACCTTCCATCGACACTGTACCAGGCGGTCTTGCAGCCGGTGAACCACCCTCTCTGATGAAGCCTTCGATGTACTCCTCTTCTTCACTACCTTTATCAGATATCTTTCAGATATGGCATCAATTATAAGCATGTTTTCAGGGATTGTCAAGCACCGGCGGCTTTAAAATTCCTCCAGCCCCGCTGTGATTCCGTCAGCCAGCTTTTCCAGTGTTTCTTCGGAATAGTCGGAAGCCCGGTCGCCCACCTCAAGGTCGACAGAGGGTATGGTTGAATAGGAGGTCTGTGTCAGATCAATATCCATGGAACCGTCTCCGAAAATCTTCAATCCCTGCTGCTTCATGCCTGCAATAAGCGCTTTGCCCAGCCGTTCATGATCCTGCCAGTGAGATGCCACCGGCTCCATACTGCGGTAGGCATCGGCTCCTGGAACCCCGATATAGAAAATCCCTTTATCGCTTTCCGTGGAATCATAGTGGAGTGCAATATGACAGTCCGCATACTGGTTGGCCATAACCGTCCGCGCAATATTATCCAGCTGTACATCGCTGTCCTCCCGTATCATAAGAACGTTCCAGCCTTCTTCCAGAAGCCGTTCTTTTATGATTAAAGCCAGCTTCAGAGTTACGGCAGCTTCCGGTGTTCCATCCTCCATGGTGGTTCCTTCCGAAACTGCCGTTGCTTTTGTCTGTCCTTTTCCCGTACTGCCGCCTGTCACCTTGGGCGAACCATCAGGATGACACAGGGTATATGCCCCGGAACCACCCGAAGTGCCATGCCCCGCATTGATGCAGATCGTCTTTCCTCTGGGATGCGAGGATGCTGTATAATACAAAACAGCAGAGCCGGTATGAATTACGGAATTTTGTGCATATTTCCAGTCGGAATTCCAGCTGATTGCCTCACTTTTTCCTGCTGTTTCCCCGCTTTGAACCGACTGCTTTCCGGAAGTTTCGTTTTCCGACAGCTGTTCCTCTGTTTCTTTCGCCGATGTTTCCCTGGTCGCTGTTTCTCTTGCCTCTGTTTCTTTTGCCTCTGTTTCTCTTGCCTCTGCTTCTTCTCCGGCTGATTCTTTTTCCGTCGAATTTTCTGTCTTTTCTTCTGTCTGTTTCTCCACTGTCTTCTCTTCTGCAGTCTGCAGCATGTCCTGAGACAGCTTCTCTTCCGTCTGTAATGTACTTTCCGCTGTATGAACTATTTCATTTCCGGCAATATCTGCCGTTTCTACTGTCTTCCCTCCCGCGCATCCGCCGATTCCCACAGCTGCCGCCAGCAGCGACAGAAGCAGCATTTTCTTTTTTGCATTTCTCTTCATTATGACTGTAACCCCCTTCCCTGCTGCAGAAAAACCATCGCTGCAGCACAGTATTTTCTCCGAATAATTTTCTTCTGCAATATCATCTATCCCGTCGATTCTTTAAAAACATACAGCCGGCGGTCCTTTCCCTAAACCACCGGCTGTATATCGTTTCATAAAGCATCGAAACAGATCATCCCTGCTCTTCCGTCTCATTGTACTTCTCCAGAATCAGCGTCTGAAGCATCTCTCTGGTCTCCGTATTGATCGGATGAGCAATATCTCTGAATTCGCCGTCTGAAGACTTTCTGCTGGGCATGGCAATAAACATGCCTTTTTCGCCTTCCAGAATCTTGATGTCATGCACAACGAATACACCGTCAATGGTAATTGAAGCGATTGCTTTCATCTTATTGCTGCTTTCACTGGAGATCTTCCTAACCCTCACATCTGTTATCTGCATGAAAAGATGTCCTCCTTCTATAGCCTTCACATTATCCTAACCTAACACTCATGCGGGCAATCAGGGTGCCCGCACTACGGATACCTGAAATCAGATGTTCCCGACTCCCTGCAGGAGATCGGAGAACAGATTTCTACAGTAAAGAAGATGTTGTGTCAATCTGCAGACAGTAAATGTCAGGCCCACACAAAAATGCGGGCCCGACAACATAAATACCTGTTACCGCTATGTTAAGCTGTGATTCCGATGTTCCATTACATGGAATATCTTTCGTTCTCTTCGATCAGAACCTGAGGTTTGCCTTCTGCGATACGAATTTCACCAGGTTTGATTGTTCCTCTGCTTTCAATGATGCAGTTTTCAATGTGGGCATTGTCACCGATATAAACATCATTAAGGATAACGCAATTCTTGATTACACAGTTATTGCCAACATAAACTTTTTTGAATAATACAGAGTTCTCAACTTCACCGTTGATAATGCAGCCGCTTGAAACCAGACTGTTCTTAACAGCGGAACCGGGATTATACTTAGCCGGCGGATTGTCATCAATCTTGGAATGAATTTCAGGATACTGTTTGAAGAAGAAATCTCTGTTCTCTTTCTTCAGAAAATCCATGTTCATACTGAAGTAGGATTCTACATCTGAAATCTTGTTCCAGTATGTTTCCAGCGGGTAAGAATACAGTTTCTTGATACCCTTGTAACGAATCAGAATATCATTAACAAAATCGTAACGATCTTCTTCCGCACATTTTTCAATCAGCTCGATCAGCAGTCTTCTTCTGATTACATAGATACCACAAGAAGCAACATTGGTGTTCGCAATCATGGGTTTCTCTTCCAGATTCAGAATTCTGTTGTTCTCATCTGCAGTTACCACACCATACTGTGTCATGTCGGTGCCTTCGGGCATAGCTTTTGTAACGATGGTGATATCTGCATTCTTTTCAATATGGTAATCGATTACTTTATCGAAATCAATCTTGTAAATGGAATCTCCGGAAGCAATTACAACATAGGGCTCATGCTGTCTCTTCAGGAAATCCAGATTCTGGTAAATGGAATCTGCTGTGCCGCGGTACCATTCGCCGTTCTCAGCTGTAATAGTAGGGGAGAATACATACAGACCTCCCTGTTTTCTGCCGAAATCCCACCATTTGGAGGAATTCAGATGCTGGCTTAAGGAACGTGAATTATACTGTGTAAGGACAGCAACTGTCTTAATACGGGAACTTGTCATGCTGCTCAGCGCGAAATCGATGCATCTGTAGCTGCCGCCAACGGGCATAGCCGGAATAGCACGCTTCTTTGTCAGCACTCTCATCTTTTTGTTATTGCCGCCTGCTAAAATAATACCTACTGCTTTCATTTGGAGGCGCCCTCCTTTACTACAATGTAATCACCGCTGTCCAGGTAAGAACCGTCTGTATAATTTTCTTTTGTGGTTACACCCGAGATTGCAGTATTAATACCAATCTTAACGCCGTCCGGAATTACGGAATTCTCGCCGATTGTTACAAGATCTGATGCGTATACCTTTTTGCTCAGCCTGCTTTCTTTATACGGAAATTCTGTTGTACCGAGTACACAGTTGTCGCCGATTTTGACATTCTCAGCAATGATGGACTTGTCAACTACAGTTCCCTTACCAATCACGGAATCGGACATGATGATGGAGTTGCGTACAACAGTACCTTCTTCGATCGTAACACCCGAGCCGATAACAGAATTGGAAACATCACCGTAAATTTCGGTGCCTTCACCGATGATGCAGCGGTGAACTTTGGCATTGTCACCTATGTACTGAGGCGGGAACTGGTCACACTTGGTGTATACTTTCCAGAAATCTTCATACAGATTGAATTCAGGAATAATATCGATCAGTTCCATGTTGGCTTCCCAGTAGGAAGTCAGAGTACCAACGTCTTTCCAGTATCCGTTGTACTCATAAGCAAAAATTCTCTCACCCGCATTGAAGATGTAGGGAATTACATGCTTACCGAAGTCACATTCAGGCTGCTCTTCTGTAGCCAGAAGCGCTTCTCTCAGCTTGGACCATGTGAAAATGTAGATACCCATGGAAGCCAGGTTGCTTCTGGGGTTGGCAGGCTTTTCTTCAAATTCGGTAATTCTTCCGCTGCCGTCAGTAATTACAACACCGAATCTGCTTGCTTCTTCCCACGGTACCGGCATGGCTGCGATCGTCAGAGCCGCATCGTTAGCCTTGTGGTAATCCAGCATGATCTCGTAATCCATCTTGTAAATATGATCACCTGAAAGAATCAGAACATAATCAGGATTGAAAGTATCGATAAACTGAATGTTCTGATAAATGGCATTTGCAGTACCTGTGTACCACTCTGTGTTGGCGCTCTTTTCATAGGGGGGAAGAATCGATACGCCGCCTTCATTGCGATCCAGATCCCAGGGCATACCAATGCCGATATGGGAGTTCAAACGTAACGGCTGGTACTGGGTTAATACACCAACTGTATCGATACCGGAATTGATACAGTTGCTCAGGGGGAAATCAATAATGCGGTATTTGCCGCCAAATGCAACAGCAGGCTTTGCACCATTCTGTGTCAGAACGCCGAGACGGCTGCCCTGACCACCTGCAAGAAGCATAGCGACCATTTCTTTTTTAATCACGTTATCACCTCTTGATGTTAATTTTTATTCGTGCGTATATTATAACACACATTTCTTATATTGTGAACAAAATTTTCAAATTTACAAAAGTCTTTTTATGAAAAATACCATTATATTTTCCGCCTGAGACAACACTTTCCGCCATATATTCGTCGTATTTTCCATTTTTTTACATTGTTTTTCTATGCTTATACACGTTTCGACAGACAGATTTTGACATTTTTTTATTATTATTTCTTTTTTCTGACACACAAAAAGATGATAAATTACCAGTTTTACCAGTTCTTTTCCCATTTATCTGCTGCAGATTTCATGATGTTTCACACGAAATCACGTTTCAAACAGCTTGAAGATATATGATTTATAGTATATACTGATACAAAACGTTCAATGTAATCTGTCTTTCTCTGGCGGACTTTTTTCAGCATAATTTCCGACCCCGTACCCTGTCTTCAGAGAGTATGACGATACAGAATCAATATAATGGAGGGTTTACTCATGAATTTAGTTACTGTTAAAGATATTTTCGGCAATCCGGACACCTACGTGGGCCAGGAGATTTCTGTCGGCGGCTGGATACGCAGCGTGCGCGGTTCCAAAACCTTTGGTTTCATCGTTCTGAACGACGGCAGCTGTTTCAACACACTGCAGATCGTGTACAACGATACAGCGCCCAACTTCAGCGAGATTTCCCATTTTAATGTAGGTACGGCAATCATCGCCACCGGTACTCTCGTTGCCACACCTGAAGCAAAGCAGCCTTTCGAGATGCAGGCGTCCGAAGTGGTTCTGGAGGGTGCGTCAAGTCCCGACTATCCTCTTCAGAAAAAACGTCATTCTCTGGAATTTCTGCGCACCATGCCCCATCTGCGTCCCCGGACCAATACATTTATGGCTGTTTTCCGCGTTCGTTCCCTGATTGCGGCAGCGATTCACGAATTTTTCCAGAACAACGATTTCGTATATGTGCACACCCCGCTGATTACTGCCAGCGACTGCGAAGGTGCCGGAGAAATGTTTCAGGTTACCACCATGGATCTGAACAATCCGCCCCGGACCAAAGACGGAGAGATTGATTACTCCGAGGATTTCTTCGGCCGCATGACCAATCTGACCGTAAGCGGCCAGCTGAATGTGGAACCTTTCTGCATGGCATTCCGCAATGTCTATACCTTCGGCCCCACTTTCCGCGCCGAAAACTCCAACACAGCAAGACATGCCGCAGAATTCTGGATGGTCGAGCCCGAGATGGCATTTGCCGATCTGAACGACAACATGGCCGTAGCGGAAGCCATGCTGAAATACATCATCCGCTACGTAATGGAGAAAGCGCCTGAAGAGATGAATTTCTTCAACCAGTTCATCGATAAAGGACTTCTTGCCCGCCTTCAGAACGTGCTGGATTCCGAGTTCGGTCACGTCACCTATACGGAAGCAGTCGAACTTCTGATGCAGCACAACGACGAATTTGAATACAAGGTAAGCTGGGGCTGTGATCTTCAGACCGAACACGAACGTTACCTGACAGAAAAGATCTTCAAACGCCCCGTTTTCGTCACCGATTATCCGAAAGATATCAAAGCCTTCTATATGAAACAGAATGACGACGGCAAAACCGTAGCAGCCATGGACTGCCTCGTACCCGGCATCGGCGAAATCATCGGCGGCAGCCAGCGTGAAGACGACTACGACAAACTGGTTGCCCGCATGGACGAGCTGGGCTTAAAGAAAGAAGATTACAGCTTCTATCTTGACCTGCGCAAATACGGCTCCGTCCGCCACTCCGGCTACGGACTCGGATTCGAACGCTGCGTCATGTATCTCACCGGCGTATCCAACATCCGCGACGTACTGCCCTACCCCAGAACCGTAGGAAGCTGTGAATTGTAACTGTTCAGAGCCAAGCAGATTCAGGCAATAGCAGGCTCATGAATACTTGTATTCATGAGCAGGTTATTGCCTGAATCTGCTTGGCGGATACGCCACACCGAGGAAACACGCAGTGTTTTCGAGGTGGGCTCTGAACAGTTACTGTGAGCTATATGGCTCCATTACAGACAGGTCCTGTCTGTAATTCCGCCGCCACAGGCTGTTACAGCGCAATAAAAAGCAAACTGCACATGAGGAAGGGGGGCGCATATTTCCAGTCACTGCGTAGTGGAAACACTTATGCGTACCTCCCCCATGCTGTCCGGTACTTTATTTCCGGGAGCTGAGGAGAAAAAACATAGCGGCCAAACGACCGTGGTATCCTGTAAAGGGGACCGTTGACAAACGCCGGTGCTTGGCGAGCGGGCCGTTCGGAAGGACGGTTCGCGAGGTTAGCATCCGCTGCGTTTGTCACAGAGCGAGAGCGCGTCCCCGTACAGGATATCACGGTCGTTTGGCCTCACCCCCTTCTCCTCCGCCCCAAAAGACCGGACAGCACAAAAACCCCTTGACATATCTTAATCCCGGATGGTAAAATAAAACAGTAATTATTATCGTTTTATCACAAACTGGAGGATTTGATTTCCATGCTGAAAAACAGTCGTCAGAGAAATTCCATCAAGATGTTTCTCATGCATCGGTCCGATCATCCCACAGCCAATGTTATTTATCAGGAGCTCCGGAAAGAGTACCCGAATATCAGTCTGGGAACGGTATACCGGAATCTGAGTCTTATGTGCTCGCTGGGGGAGATCCGTAAGATCAGCTGCAGTGGGGAATCTGATCGTTTTGACGGGATTGTCGTTCCGCATTATCATCATATTTGCACAAAATGCGGCGCCGTTCACGATATTCCCATGCAGGTTATTGACAGTATCAACCAGCTTGCCCAGAACTTTACAGATCATAAAATCACAGGACATCAGACCTATTTTTACGGAATCTGTAAAAACTGCAGGGAGGAACACCGTACGAACTGTGAAGAAGATACCCCCCATTCTGTCACCCATTAACCACGTTGCAAAAAGTTTTCAATTATTTTTATTTAACACTTGACATGGCACACATTCTATGATAAAGTTAACCCATAAACAGTAACAATTACTGTTTTTAGAAAAGTATGATGCAACATTTTAATTTTTTAATTAACTATATTTAATAAGGAGATCTTAAACATGAAGAAATTTGTATGTATGGTATGTGGTTATGTAGCAGAAGGCGAAACAGCTCCTGAAAAATGTCCCGTTTGCAACGCTCCCGCTTCCAAGTTCGTAGAGCAGGCTGAAGAGATGACATGGGCATCCGAACATGTTGTTGGTGTAGCTCAGGGCAGCAGCGAAGACATCATGGATGATTTAAGAGCCAACTTCAACGGTGAATGTACAGAAGTAGGTATGTACCTGGCTATGGCAAGAGTTGCTCACAGAGAAGGTTATCCCGAAATCGGTCTGTACTATGAAAAAGCTGCATGGGAAGAAGCTGAACATGCTGCTAAGTTTGCTGAACTGTTAGGCGAAGTTATCACAGACAGCACAAAGAAGAACCTTGAATTAAGAATCGAAGCTGAAAACGGCGCTACAGCCGGTAAGACAGATCTGGCTAAGCGTGCCAAAGCAGCTAACCTGGACGCTATTCATGACACCGTTCACGAAATGGCAAGAGACGAAGCTCGTCACGGCAAAGCATTCAAAGGCCTGCATGACAGATACTTCGGCAAATAATTTGACCGGATATATCCTGACAGAAGATAACCAATAAATCAATATTAGAGGCATTAAGATGAAAATCCGCATTAATAAAGATATTGTAGAATTTACACCCGAGCATGCTGCAGAGGCAGCCGAGCTGGAAGCTCTGTGGGTGAAAATGGGCAACTGTGCAGGCGGATCCAAGCAGTTATCACCAATCGGCGTTTATACTCCTTCCGAGAATAAGACCGCGACTTTCCATATCGAGGGACTTACCGCGGAAGAGGTAAAGGAAGTTCCCGTCATCCGGGCTCCTTATGATACTGATGTTTACTGCGTTACCTGCAACAAAACACAGCATGTAAAAGCCGGAGAGCCCATTCCTTTCTGCTGCGGCAGACTGATGGAGATTCTCGACTAACGAAAACACCCCTTGGTTTCAAGGTCAGGACCTGAAACCAGGGGGTGTTTTTTTATTGCACACATTCTTCTGCACATGCAGACCCCCGGCAGATTTCTCCGCCGGGGGCCCTGTAGGTTAATAAGATGATTGGTTCTCTGTATTCAGATCAATTAACAAATTCCATTAACTGATATTATCCCAGCCATGAATTCTTTATTAATGATACCTTCGCTGAATGAATTCTAGTTGACGGTTCTCTTTACATAAGAGGTATGTAAGATTTCATGAGCTTTGTGGCTGCCGGGTTCGCCGTAGAATTCAGCGTAAACCTTCTTGATGCTTTCATTCTCATGAGACTTTCTTACCGGGTTGCCTTCATCCAGAGAGTACAGTGCTTTTGCACGTTCTGCACGGATATCTGTTACGTTACGGATCTTGGAAGGAACCTGAGGCTGACCACCACCGTTTACACAGCCGCCAGGGCAGGCCATGATTTCGATGAACTGATAATCAGCTTCACCGGCTTTCACTTTATTAAGCAGTTCTCTTGCATTAGCAAGTCCAGATGCAACTGCAATCTTAACATCCATACCGGCTACATTATAAGTAGCTTCCTTGATGCCTGTTACGCCTCTGACTTCTTTAAACTCAACATCCTGAAGAGTTTCACCTGTCAGTGTTTCAACTGCTGTTCTTAAAGCTGCTTCCATAACACCGCCGGTTGCACCGAAGATAACAGCTGCGCCGGTACCTTCGCCCAGCGGATCGTCAAATGTTTCTTCAGGCAGTTTTTTGAAATCAAGACCGGATTTCTTGATCATACGTGCAAGTTCTCTTGTAGTAATAGCAATATCTACATCGGGAACGCCTGCTGCACTCTGGTCGTCACGGCCGATTTCGAACTTCTTGGCTGTACAGGGCATTACGCTGACACTGACAATGTTCCTGGGATCCAGGCCCATCTTCTGTGCATAGTAAGTCTTCAGAGTTGCACCGAACATCTGCTGAGGAGACTTGCAGGATGACAGGTGATCCAGCATATCGGGGAAATAGTGCTCACAGAATTTAATCCATCCGGGTGAACAGGAGGTGATCATAGGCAGTACGCCGCCATTCTGTACACGATCCAGGAATTCATGAGCTTCTTCCATGATTGTAAGGTCGGCACCGAAGTTGGTATCAAATACCTTGTCAAAGCCCAGACGGCGCAGAGCTGCTGCCATCTGTCCCTGAACAGGAGTACCCATTTCGTAACCGAATTCTTCACCTAAAGCTGCACGTACTGCAGGAGCAACCTGAACAGCTACAAATTTATCAGGATCATTGATCGCATCAAAGATTTCCTGAGTACTGTCTTTTTCATAGATAGCGCCTACAGGACAGACAGCGATACACTGACCGCAGGATACACAGCTGGTTTCGCCCAGTCCCATCTCAAATGCGGAACCGATAAAGGTCCTGAAACCACGTTCGTTGGCGCCGATTACAGAGACGCTCTGGCATTTCTCACAGGCAGCAACGCATCTGCGGCAAAGGATACATTTATTATTGTCACGAACCATATGAGCTGCACTGGTGTCCAGTTCATAGTGAGGTTTGTAACCATCGTAATAAGCTTCATCGTCAACGCCCAGCTCTTTACACAGAGTCTGCAGTTCACAGTTGCCGCTGCGTACGCAGGACAGACACTTTCTGTCATGGTTGGACAGCATCAGCTGCAGAGTTTTCTTTCTGGACTGCTGTACAGCAGGGCTGTTGGTCAGTACCTCCATACCGGGATTGATGGGATATACGCAGGCAGCAACAAGGCTTCTTGCACCCTTAACTTCAACAACACACATACGGCATGCGCCGATTTCATTGATATCTTTTAAATAGCAAAGTGTAGGAATTTCGATACCGGCATATCTTGCTGCCTCAAGGATTGTAGAACCAGCAGGAGCAGATACTTCTACACCATTAATTTTGATTGTAACGTTTTCCATAATCAGTCTACCCCTCCTTATTTCTTTACGATCGCGCTCTTCTTACACTTGGAAGCACATACACCACACTTGATACACTTGGAAGTATCGATGGTATGAGGTTTCTTCTTCTCACCGGTAATCGCACCAACAGGGCAGTTCTTAGCACACAGGGTACATCCGATACATTTCTCTTCGTCGATTTCGTAATGGAGCAGGCTCTTGCATACGCCGGCAGGACATTTCTTATCAACTACGTGAGCAATATATTCGTCTTCGAAGAACTTCATGGTAGACAGTACCGGGTTGGAAGCTGTCTGGCCCAGAGCACACAGAGAACTGGATTTCATGTGATAGCACAGTTCTTTGATCTTATCGAGATCTGCCAGTTCTGCTTTGCCTTCTGTAATCTTTGTAAGCATCTCAAGCAGTCTTCTTGTACCGATACGGCAGGGTGTACACTTACCACAGGATTCATCAACGGTGAATTCCAGGAAGAATTTGGCGATATCAACCATACAGTCATCTTCATCCAGAACGATCAGACCGCCGGAACCCATCATGGAACCGATTGCGATCAGGTTATCATAGTCGATCTGAACATCGAAATTGGAAGCAGGGATACATCCGCCGGAAGGACCACCGGTCTGTGCTGCCTTGAATTTCTTGCCGTTGGGGATGCCGCCGCCGATTTCTTCAACGATCTCACGCAGGGTAGTTCCCATGGGGATTTCTACCAGACCTACGTTGTTAACCTTACCGCCAAGTGCGAATACCTTGGTACCCGGTGATTTCTCGGTACCCATAGCTGAGAACCAGTCAGCACCGCGGAGGATGATCTGAGGAATATTGGCATATGTTTCAACGTTGTTCAGGATCGTAGGTGCTGCAAACAGACCCTTGACTGCAGGGAAAGGAGGACGAGGACGAGGCTCGCCGCGATTACCTTCGATGGAGGTCATCAGAGCAGTTTCCTCACCACATACGAATGCACCTGCACCAAGTCTCAGACCGATACGGAATGAGAAACCGGTTCCGAAAATGTTGTCGCCCAGCATGCCGTACTCTTCAGCCTGCCTGATAGCGATCTCCAGACGCTGTACAGCGATGGGGTATTCAGCACGTACATAAATATAACCCTGATCAGCGCCGATAACATAACCTGCGATAGCCATAGCTTCCAGTACTACATGAGGATCGCCTTCCAGTACGGAACGGTCCATGAATGCACCCGGGTCGCCTTCGTCGGCGTTACAGCATACATATTTCTGTGTGCCGGGTTCGCCGCCCATAGCAAACAGCCATTTCTTACCTGTAGGGAATCCGCCGCCCCCGCGTCCGCGAAGTCCGGATGCCATAACGCAGTCCACAACCTCCTTCTGGGTCATGGTTGTCAGAACCTTGTTCAGTGCCTGATAACCGTCTCTTGCGATATATTCTTCGATATTTTCAGGGTTGATCACACCACAGTTTCTCAGAGCAACACGATACTGTTTCTTGTAGAAAGGTGTTTCATGCATGGAGATGATACCTTCATCAGTAACAGTTTCTTTGTAGAGATACTTGGTAACAACATTGCCTTTAACCAGATGTTCGGCAACGATTTCCGGAACATGCTCCAGTTCCATCTTGGAATAGAAAGCAGCTTCGGGATAAATAATCATAACCGGGCCCAGTGCACACAGACCGTGGCATCCGGTTTTAATAACGCAAACCTTATCTTTCAGACCGGCTTTTTCGATTTCTTCTTCAAGCGCTGCAGCGATCTTTACACTTCCTGAGGAAGTACATCCGGTACCTGCACAAACCAGTACCTGACGTTCATACTGACAGGCTTTTCTTTCTACGCCCTTTTCTTCAGATCTGAATCCAACGAGGTCAGCCATTTTGTCTCTTATGGCATTTAATTCTTCAAGAGATTTCATTACGGTCCTCCTCCTAATTATACTGTGCTAAAATCTTTTCAACATCATCCGGTACCAGACGTCCATGAACATCGTCATTGATCATCATAACCGGTGCAAGACCACATGCGCCTACACAGCGGCAGGATTCCAGAGAAAACTTGCCGTCCGGTGTGCATTCGCCTTCTTTCAGGTTCAGAACTTCCTGAAGTTTCTCGTAAATCTTTCCGGAGCCTTTTACGTAGCATGCTGTACCAAGACAGACGGAAATTCTGAATTTACCCTTCGGCTGCAGTGCAAACTGTGCATAGAATGTTGCTACACCATAAATTTTTTCCAGAGGGATACCGGTATTATCAGAAATAATCTTCTGAACTTCGATAGGAAGATATCCGTAAATATCCTGTGCTTTCTGCATGATCGGCATTAAAGCACCCTTTGTGTCTTTAAGTTCAGCAATTACTTTTAACAGTTCCCCTTCCTGTTCTTTTGTTCCTGTGAAAGGAACAGTTGCTTTTTGAGCCATTACTTTACCTCCTTACTGAAATATAAACCACCAGACCTGTCATTAACTTCCACCTTTGCCAACACCCCTCATAAACTAATGTCGCTCAGGTTGGGAGGATGAACCCCCGTTAACTTTTTGTCATTTTGCTTAATTATATCACTGTTTTTATGTTTTTACCAGTACTTTTTATCATGCTTTTTTATAATGATATTTTATTCCTTATTATAAGCACAACTATTTTTTTACTTTTTTTATATTTCTGAACATTTTGACCATATATCATTCATCGGCAGCATTTTTCTTTCAGTGGATTTTTTACCGGTTCTTGTTTTTTTATTTTTATATTATTTTTTCTTAATTATTTCTTAAACTTTTTGCAATTGGAAATTACCGTTATGATAATTTTTTATTATGTTGACGCAGCCTTTACGGGGTTTTATAATAATTATAAAAATCGCAGCAAAGGAGTATCTCCCATGAAAGTAATTGAAACAAGAGGGCCTGTCTGTGTAAGCTGTACCAGATGCCTTCGTAAATGCGAGGTAAAGTCAATCCAGCTTACGAACAATACTGCCATAATTGATGACGATCTGTGTATTCTCTGCGGCCACTGCATCGAAGCATGCCCGCAGCATGCCAAATTTTACATGAGTGACGCATCGAAAGTGCGCAACTGGCTGGAAGGAAAAAGAAAGATGGTTCTGTCTCTGGATCCCGCCTATCTCGGCGCATTCCCGGGCATCGAGGGCGGACAGATCATTTCCGCTTTCCGCCAGGCAGGCTTTATGGCAGTTCATGAGACAGCACAGGCAGCTGCCGTCCTGACCTCCGAATACGCCAGAATCGCGGAAAACAGCCACAAACCGGATCACGAGAACAATATTATCACCTCAGCCTGCCCTGCAGTGAATTCCCTGATCGAAATTTATTACCCGGATCTTCTCCCCAGCCTGGCTCCGGTTGCTTCACCCATGATTGCTCATGGACGCTATCTGAAAAAATATTACGGCGCAGATACACTGGTCGTTTATGCCGGTCCCTGCTTTGCCAGAAAAGGAGAAGCTTACGCCCCTGAAAATGAGGGGGCTGTAGATGCTGTGCTTACCTTCTCGGAGCTGGTGCGTTTCATGGAACGGCTGGGTATTGACATGAAGCAGATGGAAGAAAGCCGGCCGGACAATCCCGATCCGGCTGTCAACAAGCTTTACCCCACTGCCGGCGGGATCATCACTGCGCTGCGCTGCAATGAAAAGTTTCCCGATTCGCGGTACATGAGCTTCCACATCAGTTCCATTTCCAACTGCCGCAATGTACTTCAGGAGCTGCGGGAGGGAATTTACAGCAATTGCGTCATCGAGATGAGTGCGTGTCCCGGCGGCTGCGTCAACGGACCTGCCCGGCCTGCCGACACCTCCGGATACCGCTGCAATCTCCGTCTGAAAAAGCAGACAGACCGGGTATCGGTTCCCGGACAGCAGGTGGAAGATTTCCTTAATACCACGGCCGTTGTCAGCTGCTATTCCGACAAATCCCCTCATTACCCGGTTCCTTCTGAAGAAGAGATCTCAGCCATGCTGCTGACCATGGGAAAAAAGAGTAAACGGGATGAGATGGACTGCGGTGCCTGCGGCTATCAGACCTGCCGTGAAAACGCTATAGCTGCCTGTCAGGGGCGTTCTTCCTATGACCGCTGTACCCACTACCTGCACCAGAAAGCTACTTCCCTGGCCAATCTGGTTATGGAAGCAACCCCCAATATGGTCATGATCATCGGCGGAGATCTGACCATTCAGGAATTTTCCGCTTCCTGTGAGAAAAAATTCCATCTTACCCGCACGGAAGCCATCGGAAAAGATCTGCTGGAAATCATCGACGACACCGATTATGCATGGGCCCTGGAAAACAAACAGAATCTGCGGGGCAAGGTTGTGGAACTGACCGGATACGATACCTTTGTCCAGCAGAATATTACATATCTGAAGGATGAACATGCCCTGCTGGTGATTTTGATTGATGTAACGGCTCAGAAACGCAGGGAAGATGAAGAATACATGCAGAAGCTGGAAATCGTGGAACTGGCACAGAAGATTATTGACAAACAGATGATGACTGCACAGATGATCGCCGGGCTGCTGGGCGAAACAACCGCAGAAACCAAAGTGACCCTGAACAAACTGTGCCGTTCTCTGCTGGGTGAAGAAGGTGGTGAAGGCTGATGTATATTGATATGGATTACCGCAGCCTCAATCATGCAGGCGAAGAGCTCTGCGGCGATAAGGTTGAAATGGTGCTGACAGAACATTCTCATATTCTGATTCTGGCCGACGGCATGGGAAGCGGCGTAAAAGCCAACATTCTCGCCAGCCTGACTTCCCGGATCCTTGCTACCATGTTCCGAGAGGGCGCCGCCATTGATGAATGTCTGTCCACTATTCTGGCCACATTGCCCATCTGTCAGGAGAGGCATGTAGCATACTGTACCTTTACAGTACTGCAGGTCAATGATGATAATTCCGCCTATCTGGTTGAATATGATAACCCCGATACGATTCTGATCCGCAAGGGGGAAATTACAGAACTGGAGCGTACGAAACGTACGATTGAAGGAAAGGAGATTCAGGAGGCCCGCTTTACGGTGCAGGATGGAGATGTGTATGTAATCATGAGCGACGGCTGCCTGTACGCCAGCAGCGGTCTGAAACTGAATATGAACTGGGACCGGAACCGTCTGGCAAAAATTGCCAAAACCTCATCCCGCATATCTCCTTATTCCAAACGTATCGCATTTGACATCGTACAGGCCTGCGATGATCAGTACTGGGGACAGCCCGGGGATGATACCACCGCAGCCGTCATGCGCATTTCCGCGCCTCATACGCTGAAGCTGTTTACCGGCCCGCCGGTACATAAGGAAGATGATGAAGCTGTTGTCCGGTATCTGATGCAGGACGATGAAAACGGTGAGGACTGCACCCGCATCGTCTGCGGCGGAACCAGTGCAAAGATTGTTTCCCGCATCCTGAACAAACCCATTGAACCGGTGAAACAGGACCCGCATCCGGAAATCCCGCCCTATGATTCCATCGCGGGCATCGATCTGGTTACGGAAGGTGTACTTACCCTGAACAAGGTAATCGACCTGCTGAAACCCTGTGTCCTGGGAAAGTCTCTTGATGAACTGTTTTTCGATGAACTGGATCAGGACAACGGTGCAGCGCTGATTGCCACCGCCCTGTTTGAGGACTGCTCCCATCTGGAGCTCCTCATCGGCCAGGCCATCAATGAAGCCTATGAAAATCCGGAGATTTCCACTGATCTGGCAACCCGCATCCACCTGACACAGGAGCTGATCGATACTGCAAAAGCGCTGGGAAAAACCGTCAGTGTGAAATACTATTGATCAGTTCTTCCTTCTGTTTTCTTGACATCTTTTTAATAGCCGCCTCCCGGCGCAGTGCTTCTCCCCTGTCGGAGTATTCCTCCCAGTAGAGAAGCTTCACCGGACGGCGGCTTCTTGTATACTTTGCTCCCTTTCCCTGATTATGCGTATTCACCCGCTCTTCCAGATGAGTCGTCCATCCGGTATAAAAGGTACCGTCCGCACAGGAAAGGATATAAACATAATTTTTCACTTTTCTACCTTTTTACTTTTTCAATTTACAAGCACACAGTGCTGCTCCGATTGCTCCCGCATACCGGCCGTCGGGATCCGTCTTCACCGGACAGTGCAGTTTTTCCGACAGTACCTCCTGCATGTAACCGCAGTCACAGAGGCCGCCTGTCAGATACACTGTTTCATTCCCGATGTGCAGCCGGCTTCCCTGGGAAACCACCTTTGTACCAATGGAATCAACCACCGCATGGGCAATATTTTCCCGGGATTCTCCCTGACCGATCAGGCTGATTACTTCAGACTCGGCAAATACGGTGCACATGGAACTGATAGTTACGCCTTTCCCGCTGCGCGCCAGTTCGCAGATTTCATCCGGCCTCAGTCCCATGGTATTTGCCATCACTTCCAGAAAACGGCCGGTACCGGCGGAGCATTTGTCATTCATGACAAAATCCTTTACCATGCCGTTTTCAACACGGATTGCCTTCGTGTCCTGACCTCCGATATCGATTACCACACCATCCTGTATTCCGTATATCCAGACCGAGCCTCTGGCATGACAGGTGATCTCCGTCACCGTCCTGTCCGCATAGGGAACCGCAACCCGCCCGTAGCCGGTGGCCACGCAGGGACTGTCCTCCAGACTGATCCCATGTTCCTCCAGCTTATCCCGGATTGCCTGCGCCGTATCCACGCTGCTCCAGCCTGTAGGCTGTACAAACTTTAAAACCAGCTCCCTGTCTCCGTTTAAAACAGCCAGTTTTGCACAGGTGGAGCCGATATCAATACCAATATAATTCATATTATCTTTCTCTATCCTTTATCTGCTCTTTTTATTCTGATTTCAGCAGAATCTGTTCCGCTTCGGATTGATCTGGCAGGGAAGCGGCACAATACTGTGATATTCTGCATGATTTTTCTCAATGCACGCCCTTGCCGCATCAATATCCTCTTCCCTGATCAGCAGGGACATGCCGCACCCCAGTTCCTTCTGAATGGACCGGGGTGCGGGAGCAATGCGCGAGAAGATCTTCTCCCCGCGCAGAAACTCCTGCAGCTGCAGTCCCTGTGTATAATCCTCAAAGGTAATATAATAATTTATTTTTGTTTCTTTGTCCATATCACATCTGAATTCCGAGCCGGTTTCAGAGCCGGAAACCATTAATTCAGCATTTCAATAAACGCTTCAATTCTGGTCTTCAGCTGCTGCGCATCCGCATCAGTATAGTCCGTTTCAATGCCGAGGACAGGAATACCTGCTTCTTTTAAAGCCTTTTCGACAGTATAGCCTTCCGTATCATACAGACAGCAGAATTTCAGATTCACATCGATGACACCGTCCACCTTATACTCTTTTGCCAGACGCAGAATATCATCCACGCGGCCGTGATTCGGTGTAAAGCAGGCACAGTTGATGCCCATATATCTTTCCGCGATGGCTCTGTACTGATCGTCCAGATTATCCTTCGTTTCATCCACAGTATTTTCGAAATACCGGGTTCCTGTACAGGTTTCTTCACAGACAACCGCGCCGCCGCTGGTCTCGATGATATGATGCAGCTTCCAGTTGGGAATCGCCATGGGAGTGCCCGTTACAAGGATACGTTTTGTGCCTTCCGGGAATACGGAAACGCCGTCTTTGATCCGCTGTTCCAGTTCATCTGCCAGTTTGTCGGCCATCTGCGCGCAGCGAACCGGATCATCAAAGAATGCAATCTGCATAACAAGCAGCGCATCCTTACCGCTGATGGGAAGCTTATCCGCTTTTCTTGCCTCATATACGCGGGCCAGTGCTTTTCGCTTTTCATTAATGGTATGAATTGCTTTCTGAAGCTTTTCAGGTGTAATCGTATTGCCCGTAAATTTCTCCACAACACCGGCGAATTCCCGTATTTCCTCCGTCCATTTTTCCACATCCTTCGGACGCTTCATCTGAGGCATATCCATGATATGCATGGGTACATCCTGCCCCAGAATCTCCCACGCCTTCTTCTTTCCGTCACAGGTGGTTTCTCCCACGTACATATCCGCAATGCGGAAGAAAGGGCATGTCTTTCCAAGACGTGCTCCAACCGATGCCTTGATCAGCGGACAGGTGCTTTTAGGCAGTACAGCTTCTCCGTCCGGCACCCAGAACTGGGAGCCGCCGCAGAGACCGGTCACGATACCGTCCGCAGCAATAACCACTTCATCAGGCACATAAACACAGAAGGTACCAAACACCTTCTGCCCCTTCTTCTGAGCCTCAATCAGTTCGGAAGGACGGATGCCGTGAATTTCGGATACCACAAAATCCCAGAATCCCATACCCTCGGGTCGATTATCCTGGGAAAGATAGATATCCCCGAAAGCCTCCGGCAGAACAGCACATAAATTATCGTGCTTGTCCAGATCCATCCCCAGATTTTTCCACATTTCAACATAATCAGCCATAATATCTTTCTCCTTTGTTTTATTCTTCCTCTTCTTCCGTCAGTTCTCTCATGGCAGCAATGGCCGCATCCACTTCCGCTTCCGTATTGAAATGAGAGAAACTGAACCGAACAGCTCCCTGTTTTTCCGTACCCAGGGCATAATGCATCAACGGTGCGCAGTGAGCACCGGGTCTGGTGCAGATTCCGTAAGTCACAAACAGTTCATCGCTGACCTGTGATGAATCGTAATCTCCAAGATTCAAAGCTACAATGGGACATCTGTCCCCGGTAGTAAAATCTCCGTAAATCCTGATATTGTGAATATCTTTCACGCCCTCATAGAACTGCCGCATCAGAGCCTGCTCTTTCCGGCGGATCTCATCGATTCCCGTCTCATTCAGATAATCAACTGCCGCCCTCAGTCCGGCAATGCCATGACCGTTCAGCGTACCCGCCTCCAGCGCCGTGGGCATCTCCAGCGGATGATGCTTCAGATAGGTCTGCACCCCGCTTCCACCCGATTTCAGAGGGCGGACCGTCAGACCGTCTTTCACATAAATACCGCCTGTCCCCTGAGGACCCAGCATGCTTTTATGCCCGGTAAAACACAGAATATCAATGTGCATCTTCTGTACATCTATAGGAAATACACCTGCGGTCTGGGAAGCATCCACGATAAAAAGAAGCCCGTGATTGCGGGCAATGTCCCCCACCCTCTGTATATCCACCAGATTTCCCGTCAGGTTTGAGCCGTGAGTGCACACGATTGCCTTCGTATGGGGGCGGATATTTTTCTCAAAATCATCGTAATTCAGTGTGCCCGTCCGGCTGCTTTTTACAAAAGTAACCTCCGTACCCTGCGCCTGCAGCTCATACAGAGGGCGCAGCACCGAATTGTGCTCCAGCTCCGTGGAAATCACATGATCACCGGGGCCCAGCGTTCCTTTCAGCGCAATATTGAGGCTCTCGGTGGAATTGCAGGTAAATGCAATCTGTTTCGGGTTCTCCGCTCCGAAAAATTCCGCCAGTTTACATCTTGTATCAAAAATCAGCCGGGAAGCATCCAGTGAAGCATCATGAACACCTCTTCCTGAATTCCCCATGGTATTCATGGCCTGAACCACCGCATCGATCACCTGTTTCGGCTTCACCCGGGTGGTAGCCGCATTGTCAAAATAAATCATATGTTTTTCTTCCGTTATCTTTCTGCTTTCATCCGCAAATTCTCATAAAAAATATACAGTTTTCATTTTATGTTCTTATACATATTCTATAAAATCGTCATACCCCTGTCCAATTTTAAATATCTATAAATAACACCGATTTATTGAAAAACACAATAAACCGCTTTATCCTGTGATGAACAGATAAAGCAAACGGGCACGGAATCTTTTCATGGTTCCATACCCGTTTATTTTCTGAAAAAACTGCATATACTATGATTACGAAGCTGTTTATCCGGTTACAGCCAGAGGATAAACGTTACGGTCAGCCGGCGGACCGTGCTTCATATACAGGGGTATACCGTGCGAACCTGTTTCGCGCAGCATACCCCATTCTTTTATATTTCTTTTCCCCGTTTCTATTTCACAATCAGCAGCCTCTGACCCGGCTTCAGTTCATCGCTGGTCAGCGAATTCACCTCCCTTATGGATGATAACGGTACGTAAAATTTCCTTGCCACGCTCCAGAGTGTATCCTGAGGTTTCACCATATATCCCGTAATTCCGGGCATATTTTCGATTTTCTCCGGTGTAACCGGTTTCATCCCCATATCGGTAATTACCCGCATTTTCTCCTCCCTGCAGAATACAATGCGAAAACCCGCTGTCACACGGATTTCTGCTTCATCAGGTCCTGAAAGGACCGCATTGATCTGCTCCACGGAACCGGTGATCTGAAGCTGAGGGCCGTTTTCCGGATTTCCTGCAGGCATCTGGACCGTACAGGTAAAAGGATAATCCTCATGTGCAGCCCCAAAGGGATTTCCGGGATCCGCCTGCTGATACAGCAGATCAAGAGAAATAACTCCTTCCAGCACCAGACCGTCATCCCCCGGATGATAATCCTCCACCTTCACCAGCGCCCCCGTATACACCACCTGCATCAGCGGTTTTCCCGCGTGAAGCTGCATATTCAGATTCATTTTCATGCGGCTTTCACTGCAGCCGGACAGCGTCGTCATGGTAATTTCCGGTTTTGTGATATCAAACTCCATTTCCGGCACATAAACATCCTCCAGAAGTTCCAGACGCTGCTCCTCGAAAAGCAGAAGATCACACTGCAGCACCGCCTCCACCGCAATCCGGCGCATCTCCCCGTCCTCGTCCTCCGCAGCCGACACCTCTGTGTGAGCCAGCTGAATGCAGGAAGCAGACAGCATCAGATCTGTGGTGTGAGCCGATTCCACCTCGCCGCTTATGGGAATCTGCTTCTCAAACCACTGCATGGGAACATGCTCATCCGCCGACCGGTACAGCACAAAAAGAAACAGATCGCCGTTTACCGCAAGACGGCCGTTTTCCGGTCTGCTTTTCACATTACGCAGCTGCACATCCTGGAAAATGATCCGGTCCACATCGGGTTTTCCGCCGGGCAGCGGAAACATTTCCTTTACACGCAGCGTATCCTTCCCACATATCTTCAGGCCCGCAAACTGTTCTGTCCTGCCAAGGGTCTCCGGGGACACCCCGGATGAAACCACTGTACCTGAAGATGCTGTTCCCGGAGATACCGGGCCGGAATTTGCATCATTCTGCACGCCGCAGGCCGCCTGAATTTCCACCAGAGAAAAAGGATACAGAGAAAACGTCACCACAGCCTTCACATTCATTTTCCGGGAATTGATCACCTGAGCGCGCAGATCCTCCATGTCCCAGAGCACGGTAACCTGTTCTCCATCCCGCCCCTCATCATGATTAACCATTTCCTCAAAGGCAAAATCCCCGTGGATGCCGGAAAGCATCCCTCCGTCCTCGCTGGAATACAACACAGAAAATTCAAGATGCCCCGCCAGCCGGATCTTTCCGCCCAGCACACGCATTTCATCAAGGCGTACATGTCCCGTCTGCATGATAATACTGCGGATATCCGCATTATTGTCCGATACATTGATATCATCGTCAAATGTAAGCTGCGTCAGCAGACGCCTGCCGCCGATTCCATAAGTCAGCTCTTTCCTGATCAGTTCCAAAACGCTCCTCCTGTTATTCAAAATAAATCGTCTTATCCATCTGCTGCATTTTCACCGCAAGCCAGGGAGCCGCCGTACTGTCCTTTGTATCGGCGGTTTCCTCGGGAAGCGGTCCCAGAAGCTCCGTGTCCAGATAAATTACATCTCCCGCCAGATACAGATCCTTTATCTGTATACTGTATCCTCCCGTCTCCTGCCTGCCGTAGCCCACCACCAGATAGAGGTTCTCTCCCTCCGAAAAGCTGAGGCGGAACTCCGTCTCCCTGCGCTCATCAATCAGTTTCAGCAACTCTTCAGGCACCTCGTTTTCCGGTACAACCGTATAGGATATATCCCCCGTCTTCTCCGGTCTGCTGTCGGAACTGCAGGCCCAGAACACAAAACCGCACGCGATTACAATCACCAGAAGAATCAGCGCCTTTGCCGCATACACCGTATATTTCCGCATACACCCTCCTCGTCCTTTTTTCCGCATTGCCATAAGCACCGCTTCACTACATTCTATTGTTTTCAGGCGATAATTATGTTAAAATTACGATAACTATTCAGCAGAGCGTGTGATTTTGGCGCCCGGCCGAATGAATAAGGAGGTTCGTTTATGGAAAAGCATTCTGCGCTGATCCAGGAGATGATAAAATATTTTTCAGGTGACCCGAAGAGGATTCAGCATTTTATAAAAGTATACAGTTTTGCTTCTTTGATTGCAGACTGTGAAGACCTGGATGAAAAGGCCCGTTTTGTTTTAGAGACAGCAGCCATAGTTCATGATATCGGCATTAAAGTCAGTGAGGAGAAGTACGGTAACTGCAGCGGAAAGCATCAGGAGGAGGAAGGACCGGATGCTGCCCGTCCTCTGCTGGCCAAGCTCAGCTATGACCCGCCCGTGGTGGACCGGGTCTGCTGGCTGATTGCCCACCATCATACGTATGACAACATCGAAAGCATGGATCATCAGATTCTGGTGGAAGCTGATTTTCTGGTTAATATGTATGAGGATAATCTGTCACCCCAGGCGATTCAGTCAGCCTGCAGCAAAGTATTCCGCACACCCGCGGGCATTCAGCTGTGCCGGACCATGTTTAATCCTTCTGCAGAGACAGAATTTCATCCGGATGTTGACAGGATCGTCAGCATGGGAGCCGATGCCGGCTTTACCTGCACAGCGGTGATCCGCACGGATCAGATTACCTTCAATCCGGAGTTCCGCATCTGCTGCGAGGACAATTCCTGCGGCAAATACGGTGTCAACTACACCTGTCCCCCTGACTGCGGAACCACAGACGAGATGCGGGACAAAATTCTCGCCCATAAATACGCCATCGTCTTCCAGACCATGTGGGAAATCCCCGATACAGAAGACAAGGCCATGATCAAAAAATGCAAGGGCAAACACAATTCCATGGTCCGCAGATTCATTGCAGATCTGGATTCTTCCTACAGCGGCGGTTTCATGATCGCTGCCAGCGGCTGCAGCCTGTGCGAGGAATGTGCCATCGTCCGCAATGAACCCTGCCTCTTCCCCGACAAGGCAGCATCCTGTGCATCAGCCTACTGCATCTATGTAGAAGATCTGGCGAAAAAATGCGGCATGGAATATGACTGCGGACGGGGTCTGACAGCATTTTTCGGAATGTATGTATTTGGATAAACGGGACCGCCCTTCCGTCTCTGTATAAAGAAAGCATTAACAAAAAACAGTGAAAATTTAACATTAAATTTTCACTGTTTTTTGTTGTCATTTATATCTTTTAAAGAACACGGCATTGCCAACGGAGACAAACAGATATAAAATGTTGTTTCGCATATTCATCTGCTTTTCTTCGTCGTGACAGTATTGATGATTCCCATACAGGCTGCAAACAGCACACCGGCCACCGGCCAGATGATCCATGATCTGTCCCAGTTGCCGAAATACAGGCTGATTCCCAGATATGCGGCAGTGACAAAGCACCAGTATATCCCCGGGAAAAAGCCGTTTTTCCGGTTCTGCTCCTTTTTCTCCACGGTGTACTCTCCCTGCTGAAGCAGCTTGTCATAATTCCCGTGGATGCTGCCGGACCAGATCAGCAGATATACAGCCGCAGCAACCATGATCAGCAGGGCTGCCGTACAGAAAATATAAATCAGATCAGACCTGTTATCTTCTGCACCATCCATGATAAATGCTGCCATTACCAGCGGCACAACGGAAAACATGCACAAAGCAATGCCTGTCAGCGTACAGTTCCGGTAAGTACCTTCAAAAGACTCCTTTTCTTCCTTAAGCTTTTCTGCAACACCATAATCCAGAATCAGTCTTTCCTCTTCCAGCCCGGAAAGTCCGTATGAGGATCTCTGCATGCCTATCCGAATCAGCATCATCACTCCTGCAGGTACCAGAAACATGAAGATACCGAAACCGGACACACCTGCCACAGCCTCCGATATCTCCAGAACTGTACCGTCACCATATTCCGACAGTCCGCTCATCACAATGAGACTCACCGGAGAAAGAATCAGCAGTGCAACAGCCAATGCTGTCCTCCAGGCAAATTTTCTTTCCAGGGTTACAATATATTCCGCCTCTGCCCGGGAAATCCTGCGCGTCTTAAGCGTCTCCCGGTAATCCGCTGCCGCGCTGCCTTCCATATAAGTAGGCTCCGCACCGGCATGTTCTGTGTAAGCATGTTCCGTACCGGCATGTTCCGCATAAATATGTTCTGCATAAGCCGAATCGGAAATAACGCCGTTTCCTGAAATATTTTTCTCCGGTTCATCTTTCAGCAGGTAATCCGTAGTTACACCGAAAATATTACTCATCCTGATGATTTTATCCAGATCCGGTACGGAAGCACCGCTTTCCCATTTTGATACGGCCTGACGGGAAATGTCAAGTCTGGCGGCCAGTTCCTCCTGGGACCAGCCGTTTTGTTTTCTGAGTTTCGCAATCTTATCCGCTAAATCCATAGCACACCCTCTCTTTCACCAGTCAATTTCCTGTACAAAGCTGTGGCCGGAAAATCCGGCATACTCAGCTCCAGGCTGCAGCCATAGTACCACAAATCCCGGTTGACAACCAGCAGGTGCGCCTTGAAATCTGTCAACCGGCAGTTGCTTTACATTATAAAGCATACTCTTTTTATCCCATCTGCACAAGAAAATAAAATTCATTCTTGTTCAGATACATAAAAACAGTTATTTTTCTATCAGAAAATTCTCCATACAATACGAAATTGACAATTGTTTTCAAATAGCTTATATTATATTCAGGTGAAAGATCAAAATTCCCCCCAAAAATTTATAGTAAGGATAGGTGAACATTATGTACATGGATGATTACAAACGCTGGCTGGAATCCAGTCTGGATGATGCGGATTTAAAAGCAGAACTGGAATCGATTGCCGGCAACGATGAAGAAATCAAAGACCGTTTTGCTGTTGCCCTGAAGTTCGGTACCGCCGGTCTGCGCGGTGTTCTGGGCGCAGGTTCCAACCGTATGAACATTTACGTGGTTCGTCAGGCTACTCAGGGGCTGGCCAACTGGGTAAAGGAACAGGGCGGCAATCAGCTGGTTGCAATCAGCTACGACAGCCGTATCAAAAGCGACGTTTTCGCTAAAACCGCTGCATGCGTTCTCGCTGCCAACGGAATCAAAGTTCGTATCTATGACGCACTGATGCCCGTACCCGCATTAAGCTTTGCTACCCGCTATTATGAAGCCAATGCCGGTATCATGGTTACCGCTTCCCACAACCCTGCAAAATACAACGGCTACAAGGCTTACGGTCCCGATGGATGCCAGATGACAGATGAAGCTGCCGATATCGTATACGCTGAGATTCAGAAGACAGATATTCTGACAGGCGCAAAGATAATGAGCTTTGAAGAAGGCATGGAAAAAGGCCTGATCGAATATGTAGGCGATGACTGTAAGGAAGCGCTGTATCAGGCAATCGAAGCACGCAGTGTACGTCCCGGTCTGTGCAAAACTGCAGGCCTGAAGCTGGTTTATTCACCCTTAAACGGCTCCGGTCTGGTACCTGTTACCCGTATTCTGAAAGATATCGGTATCGACGATATTACCATCGTTCCTGAACAGCAGTACCCCGATGGCAATTTCCCTACCTGTCCTTATCCGAACCCCGAAATTTTCGAAGCTCTGCGCCTTGGTCTGGAACTGGCTGAAAAATCCGGTGCTGACCTGATGCTGGCTACCGACCCCGATGCTGACCGTGTCGGTATCGCAATCAAATGCCCCGATGGTACATACGAACTGGTTTCCGGTAATGAAGTAGGCGTTTTACTGCTGGATTACATCTGCGCAGGCCGTATTGAAAACGGCACCATGCCTGCCAACCCTGTAGCTGTTAAATCCATCGTTTCCACTCCTCTGGCTGATGCAGTTGCTGCAAATTACGGTGTTGAACTGCGCAGCGTTCTGACAGGCTTCAAGTGGATCGGCGATCAGATCGCAGGTCTGGAAGCAGCAGGGGAAGTAGACCGCTTCATTTTCGGTTTTGAGGAAAGCTACGGTTATCTGGCTGGTCCTTATGTTCGTGATAAAGACGCCATCATCGGTTCCATGCTGATCTGCGAAATGGCAGCTTACTACCGCAGCATCGGTTCTTCCATTAAACAGCGTCTGGAAGAAATCTACGCAAAATACGGCCGTTACCTGAACAAGGTTGACAGCTTCGAATTCCCCGGTCTGTCCGGCATGGACAAGATGACCGGTATCATGGACAGCCTCCGTCAGAATCCTCCGAAAGAAATCGGCGGTTACGCTGTAACAAAGGTTACCGACTACAAGAAACCCGAAGAAACCGGCCTGCCTGCAGCAAACGTACTGATCTACGCACTGGAAGGCGGCGCAACCGTAGTTGTACGTCCCTCCGGTACAGAACCCAAGATCAAAACCTATTTCACAACACTGGGTAAGGATCTTGCAGAAGCTCAGGCACAGAAGGATACTCTTGCAGCTGCAATAAAGCCGATCTTCTCATAAATACAAACCGTTTATTTACAACATAAATGAAGCCCTGAAAAGCAGGAATATCGTAATCAGATTACGATATTCCTGCTGATTTTTACGAATCAAATGCCATCCTGTACAGGCTTTCCAGAAATTCTTTGCGTTTTTGTTCCTGACCAACCAGACTTTTTAATTTGACCACATTTTTTTCCGGCATCCAGGCTTTATTGGACTGAACATAAAAATTCAGCTGTTTCCAATATTTTTCAGGAAACAAAAAAAGGCAGTACAAAAGCTGCATATTCTCCCGGGACACGGGGCAGCACCGCCGGTACTGATTCAGCAGATCTCCTGCCAGCTGACGGTTCCAGCCCTGCTTTTCCATACATTTCCGAAGAAACAGATAAAAATCAGAGATCTGGTTTCCCAGATGAAAACGGCTGGTCTGGCAGATCCAGTTTTCCTGCCTGCCGTATATCAGATTATGATAATGAAAATCCCCGTGGCAGATCTGCAGTTCTTCCGTTTTCCCGATTCCGGCCAGCAATTCCAGCGCTTCCTGGGCCTGCGCCGCATAATAAGGGGTCTCTTTCATGATCATCTGTTCAAATGTATTTTTATTGCGTCTTCTGCGGACGAATCCCTGCACCCTTGAGATCTCCTTTTTTCTCCGGTTCCACAGTTCTTCATATGGTTCCCGGACGGCAAGGACTGACCTGTCCGGTGCAGATTTCATTTCCATTCCCTGCTTTTCTTCCGGCGGTTCCGGTTTTGGCAGCGGGTTCGGATTTTCCAGTTTTTTTACCTTTTCAAGCTCCGGTTTTACCGCCCGCAGAATCTGATGAAGGCAGGCCGCAGCTCTTGCCCCGTTGAAAAGATCTTCTGTATTCCGGACTTCGCACTCACGCCCTTCGGTCCACTGTTTCAGCACAAATTTCCGGCCATACCCGTCTTCTGTCAGCAGCATCCCCTCCTGATTGCGCACAAAACGGTCCATCCGCAGATTATCGCTGCCTCCCGCGCAGTTCCAGATATGAGACAGGCCCATTTCTTCTGTTTTTCTGCAGATTTTATCTTCAAGATTAATACGCTCCTCCTTTGAGCTGCTCTCTTTCCATAGAAACAGACCTTCCTGCGCGATGCAGAGCCATCCACCCCGGACTTTTCTTATATTCTTCACTGTCAGATCATATTTTTCCAGCATGGCAGTATCCCGGTCATACATAACAATCCCTCCTCCAATCATATGCGGCTATGTACAAAAATACGGATCCGTTGAATCCGTGCAGACCATACCCTGTACATCATATGAAAAAGAAAAGGGATTCATGATGAAAAGTAAGACTTGACTTTACGTCTCATTTGTATTAGACTATATTCAGCGGACGAATTCCATGTGAAGAATCTCTGCCTTGATATCATTCTCTCTATTTTTCTCTATCTTCAACCTTTTTTGCCAATGTACTTTTTGTACTTTCTCAATCGGTCTTTCCCGATTTCCGGGATTTTCAGAAACTGTTTTTTGGACTCAGATACAGAAGCATTTTCCCGTTGTCCGCAGCTTCTAATCTGATTAAAAACTGCAGATTGATTCTTCGCATGGATACTGAAATGACTTTTCTACCGTCTCAGCATAACCCACATGGCCGGGCGTACACCGATTTCATGATCGACAATATTCAATCCTTTTTCCACAATTTCAGCAGAATCTCCCTGTCATTATCTTCCGGATGATCCAGTACATGTTCCAGAAGCCGGTTCAGGACCTGCCCCAGTTCTCTGCCCGGTTTCATACCGGCTTCAATCAGGTCTTTCCCGGTTACAGCCAGCATTTTTAACGATGTGCATTCTTTTCGCTCAGTAATTCCCCGGTAAACCGTCTCGATTTTCCCAATCTGCTCCACCGCCTGTCTGCAGACCTGCTCCGGTTTTGCTGCTGCATCCGCCCGCTGCAGGATGAGCAGATCATCAAACAGATCAGCACCGATTCTGTTAACTGCCCGGCGTACAGATTTTTCCTCCGCTTTTATCTTATAATCATGGTAAAGCACCAGACGGCAGGTCCGGTCAATAGTATGATTATCGTACTTCAGGCGGCGCAGAATTTTTCCGGCCATCTTCTCACTTTTTTCAGGGTGACCGTAAAAATGATCCCGTCCGTTTTCATCCGTAGTTTTAGCCTCTGCTTTTCCCAGATCATGAAGAACTGCCGCCAGCCGAAGAGGCAGATCAACCGGTGTATGCTCAATTACATGGTACGTGTGTTCCCCCACCGAATAACAATGATAAGGACTGTTCTGAGCGCAGTTCACAGCTGCATCGAATTCCGGCAGTATCACAGCAGTAATCCCCGTTTCATACAGGCTGCGAAAACACTCGGGGTGAGGGGAAAGAAGCAGCTTGGAAAGTTCCGCCTGTATGCGCTCCGCACTGATCTTTTTCAGATTTGGAGCCAGTTTTTTTATGGCACAGTATGTTTCCTCTTCAATAACAAAGCCCAGCTGGGCCGCAAAACGCACCGCCCTCATGATTCGCAGAGCATCCTCATTGAAACGGTCTTCCGCACTTCCCACACAGCGGACGATACCATTTTCCAGATCCTCCTGACCGCCGAACAGATCCACGATTCCCAGTTCAGGGCTGTAAGCCATGGCATTGATGGTAAAATCCCGACGGCGCAGATCTTCCCGCAGATCAGGAGTAAACTGCACCTCTTTCGGATGTCTCCCATCTTCATACTCTCCATCGATCCGATATGTGGTTACCTCGAAACCGATGTGATCTTCCATAACTGTCACCGTTCCATGCTGAATCCCGGTATCAATTGTACGCTTGAAAACATCCTTCACCTGCTCCGGTCTGGCAGATGTTGTGATATCCCAGTCATTGGGTTTCCTTCCCAGCAGCGCATCGCGCACGCATCCCCCCACCGCATACGCTTCATATCCATGCTGCTGCAGGCGGCTTATAATAAACTCCACCTGCTTCGGAATCTCTATCAGAACATCTTCTGTCTGACTGTTCTTTATCAATCTGTTCTCTGCCTGTCTGACATCCATATTACCGGCCTCTCTTTCTTGTTTGCACATCCTGTTGCCTCTGCTTCCTTTTTTCTGTCTCCGATTATACCCAACACCTCTCTTTTGCGCAACCGTTTTCACTGCAGACAGATATGGATCATATCATAAACGTTACCGTTCAGAGCCATTCCTGAAAACACTGTATGTAAAATTTATCCCGCTCCGTTTGCAGTCTTTCTCAATCAGGATGATTTTACTTATGTAGAGCCGGATATTTCTGTAATATGCGACCACGATAAACTGAACGACAAAGGATGCCAGGGAGCCCCTGACTGGGTTATTGAAATTGTTTCTCCTTCCAGAATACAATTTCATCTTTTGTGATTCCGGGACTGGATATCGACTTTTCTCATCTGTCGCTGAAATAAATGAAAAAAAAGCTGCCCCGGAGCAGATGCAGGAAGTTTTTCTCCTGCGTCTGTCCCCGGGGCATATTTTTGATTCTCCTGCTATATGGGTTTCACTATATTTTCACTCTGAACTGCTGCCGATTTTCTCAGTTTGAGTTCGAATCATATTTTAGTATGCTTTACCCCAGAATACCATTTTCTTTGCAGGTTTACCGCAGACAGGGCACACGTCTGTGATCTGTTCCTGTTCAAAAGGAATACATCTGGAGGTTGCTGTGGTATCTTCCTTGATCTTCATCTCACATGCCAGTTCTCCGCACCACATCATCTTGACAAATCCGGGCTTGTTTTCCACAATATTCTTGAATTCATCGTAGGTTTTTGCTTCGTAAATGTGAGAAGCCAGGTGTGCTTTCGCACGTTCCAGCATATCATTCTGCATGATTTCCAGTGTTTCTCCAATCTTATCAGCCAGTTCATCCAGAGATACCACCAGTTTTTCTCTCGTATCACGGCGAACGATAATTGCCTGACCGGCTTCAATATCCTTGGGACCGATTTCCACACGCAGAGGAATACCACGGATCTCCTGTTCATTGAATTTCCAGCCGGGACTCTTATCAGAATCATCCACCTTCACCTGATAACCGGCTTTGATCAGCGTACTCTTCAGTTCCGCTGCTTTTTCCAGCACACCGGGCTTACGCTGAGCGATCGGCACGATCATGACCTGAACCGGTGCAATCCTGGGAGGCAGCACCAGACCGCTGTCATCACCGTGAACCATGATCAGTGCACCGATAATACGGGTGGACATACCCCAGGAAGTCTGATGTACGTACTGTAATTTGTTTTCCTTATCAGAATACTGAATGCCGAATGCTCTTGCAAATCCATCGCCGAAATTGTGGCTGGTACCGGACTGCAGTGCCTTTCCGTCATGCATCAGTGCTTCGATAGTATAAGTTGATTTTGCACCTGCAAATTTCTCCTTATCGGTCTTCTGACCTTTAATTACAGGAATTGCCAGGTATTTTTCGCAGAATTCCGCGTAAATATTCAGCATCTGAATGGTTCTTTCTTCTGCTTCTTCCTCGGTAGCGTGAGCCGTATGCCCTTCCTGCCACAGGAATTCGGCAGAACGCAGGAACGGTCTCGTTGTCTTTTCCCATCTTACAACGGAGCACCACTGATTATACAGCTTGGGCAGATCCCTGTGAGATTCGATAATTCTGGAATAAAAATCACAGAACAGTGTCTCGGAAGTAGGGCGAACACAGAGTCTCTCCTCCAGCGTATTCATACCGCCCTGTGTAACCCAGGCAACTTCAGGTGCAAAGCCTTCTACATGATCTTTTTCCTTCTGAAGCAGACTTTCGGGAATAAACATGGGCATATAGACATTCTCAACACCCGTTTCCTTAAACATTGCATCCAGATTCTTCTGGATATTTTCCCAGATTGCATAACCATTGGGACGTAAAATCATGCAGCCGCGTACATTGGAATACTCAATCAGCTCTGCCTTCTTTACAACATCCGTATACCACTGTGCAAAATCCTCGGACATAGGGGTAACGGCTTCCACAAACTTCTTTTCTTTTGCCATTGCAGCTTTCCTCCTCTAAAAAATGCTGATAACGGTTCAATCCGACTGCACAAACATAAAAAGCCGGAAACAACCGCACAAAAAACGCCGGTTGAATCAATCCCATAGGGACCGAATCAATCGGCGGTACCACCCTGATTAAAAATCTGCTCTCATCAGCAGACCTTTCTCTCAATCTCCGTTAACGCCGGATTACGCTGCGGTTTGCCGCAGAACTCAGAGGGCAGGTTCGGCAGATATTCACGGACACCTCGCAGCGCCGTAAAAACAGAATGTCTTCACAGGGTGTCTTCTCTGGACATGAAGGAATCTGTCTACTATTCCTCGTCATTGCTGTTTACCATATCGGTTCACTTTATTGTATGAAAAAAGCATGTATTTGTCAAGCTATTCTGTCCGTCTCCAAACAGCGACATCTTTATTCTTCAGCTGAAGTCCGGATAATAACCCATTTACGTTACTTTTGCTCTGAACAGGAACCTCCCCGCCACAATATGACCAGCACCCCCAGCGGCCCCAGAATAAAACCGGCCGCTCCGAACAGCTTCAGCCCCACATATACGGATGCCAGAAATTCAAATGCCGTAATTCCCATGCATTTTCCCATCAGTACATTTTCTAAAAATTCTCTCACAAGGTAACAGATCAGATAAATAATGAGCAGAGAAAAACCGCGTCCCGGATTTCCATTCAAAAATTCCCAGAGCAGCCAGGGCAGATAAATAGTACCTGTTCCGAATATAGGCAGTACATCCACCAGCCCGATCAGAATTCCCAGCAGCAGTGCATAAGAAAAACCGGTAATCCATAAACCGATTCCGCTGATACACATGGTAATCAGCATGATCACGGCCTGTACCCGCAGCCACTTTCCACAGACTCCGCATAAAAACACACCGAAATCCACCAGCTCTTTGTAAAATCCACTCATGGTCAGTCTCTGATGGAGCTTTTCCATTTCCTCAACTGCCAGCACACTGGCAATAAAAAATACAAATACCGCTGTAAAAAAGCCGGTGCACCAGCGCACTACGCCGGCGGAATGCGACATGCAATAGCTGATGCATCGATCCCATGTAAAATAACCGCTCAGCTTTTCCGGAATATTTTCCAGAACAGTACTGCAATCTCTTCCCCTGATTATCAGCCGCCCCGACCATTTTTCCGTAAACCATTCAAAAAAATTCTGTTCCTGCAGTTCTTCAAGAAGTCCCTGCAGTTCCCTGATCAGAATTCCACCACCATAATAGATCAGAAGAAAAAGCAGCCCGCCGGCCGTAAACAGTACCAGAACCGCCCCGATGCTCTCCTTGATATGCAGATATTTTCTCATCAGACGCACCAGCGGCCGGATCAGTACAGCCACCAGAAATGCCAGAACAAACGGCAGTACCAGCGGTAAAACGTAACGAAACACAAAAAGCACCGCCAAAGCCGTCAACAAAATCGATAAAATCTTCTTCCACTCCTCAAAATTATCCCTATCCATACACCATCTCCCCGCACATCACCCCGACCGCTCATCAAAACTGCACCCTCGTATCCGAAGCTCTGATAAGCAATCACGCCCATATAGCCCGAAAATCAGTTACTATAAACAATCACCACCAGTATGCCCCAAAAACCGGTTTTTATAAAAAGCAGTTGCAAAAGCAGTTGTATGTAATTTATTTTAGATTTTATGTAACTTATATTTGACATATTATCTTTTATATGTTACTATAACTTCAGCAACAGACAAACACAGCACCGGATCAACATAAAGGAGTGAACATTTTATGCCGCGTAATCTGTCAATTAAAGCAGCCCGCGCGCAGCTGGACATGACCCAGAAGGAACTGGCAGAGAGAACAGGTGTTTCCCGCCAGACCATCAATGCCATTGAGCAGGGAACATACAATCCAACTATACGGCTGTGCCGGTCCATATGCAGAGTGCTTGGTAAAACACTGGATGAATTATTCTGGGAAGAGGAGGAAGAGGATAATGAAAAAAATGACGAAACCAACAAATAATAATCTGGATGAGATGCAGGAACTTCAGCTTCTGCATATAGAACGCAATGGATGCTGGATGACCTTCTGGGGGCTGCTGGCCGTAATTATCATTCAGACAATCACAACTCCCGGCAATTTCAGGATTCTGGCCGGTGAATGGATTGTATTCATGTGTCAGGCACTGTATTTATCCACCAGCTGTATGCGCCGCGGTATCTGGGACAGACATTTCCGCCCCAACCTGCGCACCAATATGCTGGCCAGCGGCCTGGCAGGACTTGCCTGCGGAATCATATTCGGTCTGGTTTCCTACATGAGATACGGTAAACTGATCGGATCTCTGGCAACCGCCGTACTCATATTTATCTTTGTCTTTTTATGTACCATCATCGCACTGAGTTTTTCAGCAGCCTTATATAAAAAAAGACGCAGACGGATGGAAGAGGAAGGAGAAGATTAGAACCGGCATGATTCAAAAAAAGAGGACTTTTGCTTCTCAGTGAGCAAAGTCCTCTTTTTGACATAAAATAATCAGCAATTCAGCAGAGGCTGAATTGCCCTGCCTCAGATCTTGAACCGGTATCCAACCCCCCATATCGTCTCAATATACTGGGGTTTTGCCGTATTGAACTCTATCTTTTCACGAATCTTTTTAATATGTACGGTAACTGTTGCAATATCCCCTACCGATTCCATATCCCAGATCTTCTTAAACAGTTCTTCCTTGGAGAATACATGGTTTGGATTCTGCGCAAGAAATGAAAGCAGATCGAATTCCTTGGTAGTAAACTGCTTCTCCACACCGTTTACATAAACCCGGCGGGCAGTTTTGTCAATCTTCAGCCCCCGGATCTCAATCATTTCATTCTGTGGTGTTGAACTCCCGATCAGTCTCTCATATCTGGCAAGGTGTGCCTTAACTCTGGCTACCAGCTCACTGGGGCTGAAAGGCTTCGTAATATAGTCATCTGCTCCCAGCCCAAGACCTCGGATCTTATCAATATCATCCTTTTTGGCCGATACCATCAATATGGGTGTATTCTTCTGCTTGCGGATACGCTTACAGATCTCAAATCCATCGATCTCCGGCAGCATCAGATCCTGAATGAACAGATCAAACTCCTCATGCAGAGCGCGATCCATACCGCTCTGCCCGTTGTTTTCAATCTCCACATCAAAGCCGCTTAATTCCAGATAATCCTTCTCCAGTTCGGCAATTGCTTCTTCATCCTCTATAATTAACAATCTACTCATTGCGTACCTCCTGATATTTTCTCAATGCAAAATGCATGACCGTTCCTGTCCCTTCTCTGCTGCTGGCCCAGATCTGTCCGTCATGATCCTCAATAATCTTTCGTACAATGGACAGACCGATACCACTTCCACCTTTCCGGGAACTTCGTGCCTTATCTGTACGGTAGAACCGGTCGAAAATATAGGGCAGATCCTTTGCTGCAATTCCCTTGCCGTTATCTTCGATCTCCACCTGGACAAAATCGCCCCGATCCTTGATCCGCATATTGATAATACCTTTTTTCTTATCCATATATTTAATGGAATTATTGATGATATTATTGATTACCCGTTTCATCTGCTCCGCATCCGCTATAATCTGTACATCCGCATCACAGAAGTTCATGTACTGCATCTCAATACCCTGACCCTCCAGATCCAGCATCAGTTCTTCACTGCAGTCTCCAAAATAAGCAGACACATTGATCGGTGCAAAATTATACGGAATCTTATCCGTGTCAATCTTGGAATAAAAAGTAAGTTCATCGATCAGCCGGTCCATATCATTGGCCTTATTATAAATCGTACGGATATATTTGTCCAGTTTATCAGGCGAGGAAGCCACACCATCCATAATTCCTTCCACATAGCCTTTAATCGCTGTAATAGGCGTCTTTAGATCATGGGAAATATTGCTGATCAGTTCCTTATTGTCTTCGTCATAATGTACTTTGTCTTCCGAATTCTGTTTCAGACGCTGCCGCATCTCTTCAAAATCCATACATAACTGGCTGATCTCATCGTCTCCCTTTATATTCAGTTCATAATCAAGATTACCGTCCCGAATCTCCTGAGTAGCCTTTTTCAGCTTACTGATCGGACTGACAATCGAACCATAGATCCACATAAGAAGAAGCAGTGCCGTAAACAGCATGATAATCACAACACTGACTCCCAGCTCCACATACATGCTTTTCAGCTGCGGCAGAGTGGTAATCGGCGTAACGACAAAAACCGTGCCCTGAGCCCCGTCAGCAAACAGAAAATCATGCTGATTCAGCAGACAGTTTGTAACTTTGCCCGTATAAATCCGTAAATCGTAATCGGACACAGCAGCACCATACCCGGGCAGCTGACTCAGCAGTTCGGAAAGTCCGTTTCCCTCAACGCCGCAGTACAGGAACTCGTCATCACTTCTGACAATCAGCGAGGAATACCACTCTTTCAGTTTTCTGTTGAGATCCTCCTGGTACTCTGAATTACGGAACTTCTCTTTATTCTTCCCCAGTTCCTCAGTTACTGTCTGGTTTGACTTCGCAGCCAGCGCGTCAAACAGTTCCACCGTGTTGGCATTGAACAGATTGCCATCCTCGGCCTGCACCCCGTAAGCCTGATGCAGAAGCCTGACCTGATAACCGTTCAGCACAAAAAAACAAAGCGAAACCAGACCAACCGGCACAAGCAGAATAATTACAAAAGCAATTGCAAGTCTGTTTCTAAGCTTCATCCGGCATCTTCCTCCTACTTCCTTTTATCAGCATAATCTGACAGTTTCTTTCAGTATAACACAGCCTGACCGGATTATGTAAAAAGAAAGTCTAAACAATTCTGAAATTTCTGTAAAAAAGGAACCGCTCTGAACAGCAATTAAAAAACTGCCCGAAGCCGGCCTGTAAAATACTGCCTGACTCTGAACAGTCATATATCCTTATTATGTATCAGCCCGCACCTGTTTACTGCAGTTCAGCAAAGTGAAGCAGTGCCTTGCCGATCAAAGTTACCAGAACCGCACATACAATCGCTTCCGGAATTCCGTTTCCCACAACAATCGCCATAATAGCTGCAATCAGAGAACCTGTAATCTCCTTTGCAGCCATATACTGCTGTCCGAAAAAGATATAGATGCTGCCCATAACCAGAATCGTGTTGGTCATGGAACCGAGCACGCCTGCAATAGGAAGTGCAATTGTTTCTTTTATTCTTCTTTTTCCCTTAAAAACCTTCATGATACCGGCAAATACGAAATATGCCACGATACCGATCAGAATACGGGGAACAAAGCAGACGATCAGACTTTTAAAATTGCCGTGAAAATCGCCTACTGAATAGAACGGTGAAAAGCAGAATGATGTCAGTGTCGGATTAAATGTAGCACTCAGCAGACTGGTTACTCCGAATATGAATCCAAGAAATGCTCCGGAAGCCGGCCCCATAAGAACAGCACCGATAATAACCGGAATGTGAAGTGTTGTGGCCTTAATCACTCCAACGGGAATATAACCGAGAAAAGGAACGTTGGCCATGATAATGATTATTGCTGCAAATGCGGCAGTCAATACCATCTTCTGTGTTTTGTTTTTAAATTTGTACATAATTCCTCCTGCTGCTGTTCCATCCTTCAGGATACAGCGCATAAATAATAGTCAGGCTACGTATTTGATCTGCCTGCCAGAATCATTATATCAATACTGAAAAGAATGTCAATTGCCAATGTAATGGACTTCTGCATTTTATCATATACTTGTAAAATTTCAGTTTATCAAATAAAATGATACAAGGGTCACAATGTCATATATTTAAGCTTACTTACCCTAAAGGGCACGTGTGAAAACTTCAGGAGGAAAATATGAATACTTTCAATGGAATATTAAAAGAAATTTCCATTACGGAAATTGAAAATGTAAAAATCGGCAATGCCGAGGACAGGGAGCATGCCACAGGATGTACGGTAATTCTCTGTGAACAGGGCGCTCCGGCCGGTATCGATGTGCGGGGCGGCGGTCCCGCTTCCCGTGAAACTGAACTGCTGAATCCTGTGGCAGCCTGCCAGGCCGTCCATGCCGTTCTGTTAAGCGGCGGAAGCGCATTCGGTCTCGATGCTGCCGGCGGTGTTATGGAATATCTGGCTGAAAAAGGAATCGGCTTTGCCGTAGGCAATGTCCGCGTCCCGCTGGTTGTGGAATCCTGCATTTTCGACCTGCTGTTCGTATCCGACCAGGTAAAACCGGACAAAGCCATGGCAAGAAAGGCCTGCGAAGCTGCCGAAAAAAACTGTCCCGCAGAGGGCAACGTGGGAGCCGGATGCGGTGCCACCGTAGGAAAAGTCGGCGGTCCCGAATACTGTATGAACTCCGGTCTCGGCATGTATGCCGTACAGCTTGGTGACCTGAAAGTAGGCGCCATCGTATCCGTCAATGCCTGCGGCGATGTCTATGATGAAGAAACCAATCAGATTCTGGCCGGTATGCTGACACCGGATAAAAAAGGATTTGCAGACAGTGAAAAAGTCATGTATCAGATGTATGCTCAGATGACTTCTTCCGCCGGAACACAGCCCGGCGCAGATGCCTCTGCAGGCTCTGAAGATTCCCTCAATGAAAATCCGGTCGGTACTTCTGTCGGCGCAGAAGGCGGAGTAACCAACACCACCATCGGCTGCATCATCACCAATGCACGGTTTGACAAATCACAGCTCAACAAAATCGCAGCATTTGCCCAGAATGGCTACGCCCGCTCCATCCGCCCTGTTCATACTATGAACGATGGTGATACCATCTACGCCCTGTCCACCGGCAGTCTTCAGTCCGACATCAACATTGCAGGAACTCTGGCTTCCCATGTCATGGCACAGGCTGTAAAAAATGCAGTTCTCCACACAGAAAGCTTCCACGGGCTTCCCTGTGCCGCCGACATTGCCGCAGCAGAATAAAAAGAACAATAGAACACCTGCCTGCTGCTGAATGTATACCTTAAGAAAAATACTTCAGATATTTTGCCTGAAATACCCTGAAAGGCACACAGGCAGTCCTCTGCAAAAAATATATCTTATTCGGTTATCTCAGCATATAAACCAGATTTTCATACAGCCTCTGCCTGACTTTTTCTTCCGAAAGATCAGAATACAGTTTACCACATTTGGCTGTTTTTTTATAACGTGCATAATCCATGACTGTATTGATAAATGCATTTTCCACAAAAAACAGGTTCAGACCGCTCATGACGATTCCTTCTTCTTCAGCAGGAATCAGAATCGTCTGAAACAGGTTCTCGATTTCCGATATACTGGGAGCGCATTTTATGAATTCTTCACGGAAACGGCCGGGAAAATTTCCGATATCATGGATAAACGGCATCAGTATCTGGAAAATATTCGTATCCGAATCTTCTGCTTCAAATAACGTATCCAGCATGACATCTACTTTTTTCCGAAAACCGTCTGCCTGGCATACTCTGCTCTTAATGATCCGGAGATGTTTGAAAATCGTATAAAGAACTGCTTTCACAATCAGTTCTTCCCGGGATTTGAAATAATCGTATACGGTCCCCTTACCGATGCCGGCCTTTGCCGCAATATCCGAAACTTTCAGCTGAGTCAGGTCAGCCCCCTCTCTGGAGAGGGCTGAAACCGCCTCATATAAAGCAACTGCTTTGGGAGATGAAGGATTCAGATATTCCAGCTTCTGATTCTCAGAATTCTCAGTTGTTTCCTGATTTTTAATACTTCTGTTATCAGCTTTCCTATCCATCAGATTTCATCATCCTCTTCTTCCGCAAGCGGATCCTTCAGTTCTTTTTTCCTGTTAAGCAGATCGTAGATGCAGGGTACGACAAACAGAGTAAGCAGCGTACCGTACAGCAGACCGCCAACTGTTACGATTGCCATCGGTTTACCCATGGCAGCGCCCATATCGTTGCTGAATACCATGGTAGACATGGCCAGAATGGTAGTCAGCGCCGTCATCAGAATCGGACGCAGACGGGTCATGCCTGCTTCCGCAATGGCTTCGCGTTTACTCATACCGGCATAGCGCAGCTGGTTGATATAGTCGATCATAACGATACCATTGTTAACAATAATACCCGACAGCATAACGAAACCGATCAAAGCGATTACGCTGATTTCGCTGCCGGTAATCCACAGGCCCAGCAGACCGCCGGTAAACGCCAGAGGAATCGTAAACATGATGATAAAGGGCGACAGCAGAGACTGGAACTGTGCAACCATGATCAGGTACATGAATGCCAGTGCAAGCGCCAGCATCAGACCGATCTGTTCAAATGCATCGTTGATGGTCTGATCTTCACCGGCCATTTCCCATGTACATCCTTTCGGAAGTTCATAGTCCTTCATGGCATCCTTTACATCATTGGAGACAAGACCAATGTTGTAACCATCTGCAATCTCCGCTGAAACCGTCAGATAGCGGGTCTGATTGCTTCGTGAAATAGAGTTCAGACCTTCTTCGTCCGAGAACGAAACAATATTTTTAACAGGAACCTCCACTTCTTCTTTATCCTCATTGGTTCCGGTTATCTTCATCTTTTTGATCTTATCTCTGGTCAGTTCCTCCTGCTCTCCGTCCACAACGTATACGTCGTAATCACAGGAATCAGTAGAAAGCGTCATGGAAGAGGACGGCGACGCCAGTTCTGCCGCGATGGCCTGATATACCTGAGCCGTTGTAAGGCCGTATTCCATGGCCTTCTTTTCATCCACTGTCAGGCGCAGTTCAGGAGTCGTCTCACCGATACCGTTGGAAACATTCTGCGTTCCTTCTACATTTTCCAGAACATCTGCAATTCCTTCCGCAGCAGATTTCAGTTCATCCAGATCACGTCCCTCCACACGGATGGAAATACCGCTGGCTGACAGGGATGACATATCCATGGTACTGGTATTGACTTCCAGCGTACAGTCCAGATCGGAAGTTCTGTTGAGGATCTCCTGTTTCAGCTTTTCTCCGGTCAGTTTCGTATCATCCTTCAGAATCAGATACATGGTAGAGCTGTTGCCCGAACTGTTGCCCGAACTGTTGCCCGAACTGCCGCCCATCATACTGCTCATGCTCAGACCACTGCTGGAACCGGCCATGGAACCGATATCACCGATGTCCTCGATTTCAAGCAGTCTGTCTGTTACCTGATCCGTAACTTCTCCCAGTTCTTTCAGGGATTTTTTCTTATCAACACTGATCGTTACCGTAGCCTGTGTACTGTCCATCTGAGGCATCAGAGCTGTACCGCGTGAAGCTGCCAGAACCGCGCTGACAATCAGAAGTGCAAGCGCCCCCACCAGTACAACCGGTTTAAAACGCAGACACCAGGAAATCATCATACCATAAACACTCTGAATCCCTTCATACAGCGGCTGAGATTTTTCCCTGCCCCGCTTCAGCATACGTGAACCCATCATGGGAACCAGTGTCAGCGCTACAACAAGGCTGGCAGCCAGACAGAAAGCAATGGTCAGACCGAGATCCGCAAACAGCTGGCGGGTCAGTCCCTCCGTAAATACAATGGGTGCAAACACGCAGATGGTAGTCAGAGTAGATGAAACAATAGCACCGGAAACCTGAACCGCCCCTTCAATGGCAGCCCGTTTCGCAGGCACTCCCTCCCGGCGCATACGGTAAATATTCTCAATAACGACGATGGAGTTATCCACCAGCATACCAACCCCCAGTGCCAAACCGGACAGGGAAATAATATTCAGTGAAATACCCGTAAAATACATCAGTACGATACAGGTCAGAATACTGATGGGAATTGAAAAAGCAATGATCAGCGTCGGTCTCCAGTCCTTCAGGAACAGAAGCAGGATCAGAATCGCCAGAAGAGCCCCCCACATCAGATTGCCAAGTACGGAATCCACAATCATATCGATATAAACACCCTGATCCATCAGCGTGATAAAATGAAGGCCGTCATATTCTTCTTCCAGCTCGTCAAATCTTCCCAGAATATTGTCACAAACATCACCTGTAGAATATCCCGTCTGTTTCTCCATTGTAAAGGCGATACCGGCGTGACCGTTGATATTGGCATAAACTTCATCGGAATTATCGGTTATGATTACGTCTGCCACATCGGATAAAGTGATGGGATCCACACCGTCCATATGGAGATCCATCAGAATCATATTTTCCAGATTTTCCGTTGAAGATGCCTTATCACCCACACGAATCAGATAATCGATGCCTTCCTCTGTCACATAACCGGCGGGCATGGAAAAACTCTGAGCGGTCAGCAGCTGTTTGATCAGATCGGTTGAAATGATATCATTCATGTCACTGCTGTCATAAGCACTTTCTTTGCTGTCATCCAGCTTTTTCTGAGCATCATCCAGTTCCTTCTGCCCGGACTCGATCTGAGTCAGGCCGGCGTTGACCTGAGCTGTACCGACAGCCATATCAATCGTTCCGCTGACACTTTTCGCATTCAGTTCCGCAAGAGCCTTCTCCAGCGAAGTTTTGCCGGATTTCACCTGTTCCAGCGCGTCGGAAAGCTGTTTTTCCGCCCCCTTAAGCTGTTTTGCACCGCTGTCGATTCCGCTGATGCCTTCATCGATCTGAGCAATACCTTCATCCACCTGACTGATACCGGATTTCACCTCTGCAATATTATCGTCTTTGGAATCAACCGCTTCCTGCAGTTCTTTCTGTGTTGCTTTCAGATCACTTTTCTGATTGCTCAGTTCGTTGATCTTTTTATCGAAATCCTTCTCCTCAAAAGAAGTCATGCCCAGAGCCGAAAGACCTGTTTCCAGCTGGCTGATACCTTCATCCGTCTGTTTCAGAGCAGCCTCCAGTGCGGCAGCAGTTTCCGTCTGTCCCGCTGTCTGAGCAGCTTCCAGCTGCGCGGTGAGATCGCTCTTTGTCTGCTTCAGTTCCTTCAGACTGTCCTTCGCCGTATAAAGCTGGTCCTCCGCAGACTCCAGCTGTTCAACCGCATCATTCACACTTTCCAGCTGAGCAGGCAGAGCATTCAGCGTGGTCAGGCTGGACTCCAGTTCTTTCTTTTTGTCCTGCAGTTCCTTTTTCTGATTCTGCAGCTCTTTTTTCTGATTCTGCAGCTCTGTCAGCTTTTCCTGTGCTTCCTTTAACTGATTCTCCAGATCCACCTGGGTTTTGAGCAATTCGGACTGTTTGGAGGAAATCTGTCCCTGAGCATCACCCAGCTGCTTCGACATGGAATCCTTCTGAGAACTCAGTTCCTTCTGGGTATTCTCCAGCTTATCCTTGCCTTCATCCAGCTCCTTCTGCGCGTCGTCCAGTTCCTGCTGGGCATCGTCGAATTTACCGTCCAGTGCATTATGAATCTTTTTATTTAAAGCATCCACCTTTTCCTGGCGAAGGATAACCTGTACGCTTTCCTCCAGTTCGCCGCTGGCAGAAACAGAAGCAACACCGTCCACGCTCTGCAGTTCAGGCATGATCTTATCTTCCACAAATCTTGTCAGATCTGCTGCACTGTCATAATTTTCATCCTCAACACCCGCAATCATGATGGGCATCATATCGGGATTCAGCTTCATGATAATGGGACTGGAAATCATGTCATTGTTCCAGCTGGACTCCAGCTGATCAAGACTCTCCCTCATATCCAGAGAAGCCGTATCCATATTGGTATCCTCTTCGAACTCCAGGATAACAAGAGAAAAATTCTCATTGGAAACCGAAGATACATTCTTCATGTTGCTGATCGTGGCCATGGATTCCTCGATGGGAATGGTCACTGCACTTTCAACCTCTTCCGGGCTGGCGCCGGGATATGTAGTAATTACAATCGCGTACGGCAGCTCCATACTGGGAAGAAGGTCAGTTGTCATCCTGGTAAATGAAACGTAACCCAGGATCAGAACCATAACTACTGCTACCACAACAGTAAACGGTTTTTTGACACTGAACTTTGAAATCATCGCCTGTTCTCCTCCATATATCTCCGACCGACCGGTCGGTCGATTAATTCGTATCTCAGTCTAATACTGCATCAGCAAAAAGTCAATGCAGCGGCCATTAAAAAAATCTAAACAAATCATTAAATATCAGATTTTCAGCAGAGCACGGCTTTAACCTCAAACCGGTTCGCCTTGCAACCTTCTTCAATATGGGGTAAGATATGGGAAAACAGATTTTCAAAAGGAGACTTTTTATATGAACAGACTACTCGTTGTTGTTGATATGCAGAACGACTTTGTTGACGGTTCTCTTGGTACTGCCCGGGCCCGGGAGATTGTGCCGGCTGTTGTACATAAAGTTCAGGAAGAAGCAGCTGCAGGATCTGCCATTGTATTTACGAAGGACACCCACGGAACTGATTACCTGGAGACTCAGGAGGGCAGGAAACTTCCCGTGGTCCACTGTGTAAAGGGAACTCCCGGCTGGGAACTGGTCCCCGGGCTGCTTCCCCTTGCAGAAGGCAGAAAGATCATCGAAAAAAACACCTTTGGAAGCACCATGCTGGCTCATCTGGCAGGTAAAATGAAATTTGATGAAATCGAACTGATCGGTCTGTGTACCGATATCTGTGTCATTTCCAATGCCATGATCCTCAAAGCCGCTTTACCGGAGGCAGTTGTCCGCGTCTGTGCTTCCTGCTGTGCCGGTGTCACCCCCGAAAGCCATCAGAATGCCCTGGAAGCCATGAAAATGTGCCAGATTGAAGTGATATAAAGAATTGAGGTTATAAAGATGGATTACATTACCACATATAAAAAGGTTCATTTTACCCCTCTTGATCCCAGGCCGGAGGATATTCTCATAGAAGATATTGCCCATTCCCTTTCTCTTATGACCAGGGCGAACGGCCATTTCCCCGCATTTCATTCGGTAGCCCAGCACTGCATCGAATGCTGCGAGGAAGCTCTGGCCAGAAATTTCGGCACGCGGACAGCTCTGGCCTGTCTGCTTCATGATGCAGGTGAAGCTTATCTGGCGGACATTACCCGTCCTGTCAAAAAGCACCTTACCGAATACCGTTCCATTGAAGAAGGCCTTCTGAATGCCATTTTCAGTAAATACCTAGGCGGTATTACACAAGAGGAAAAAAATCAGGTCAGGCTCATGGATGATACCCTTCTGTACTATGAATTTTATCATTTTATGGGAGAAGAACTGATGGAAAAGCCATTTATCACACAGATTCCCGATTTTTCGGAGCTGCCTTTTAAAACGGTGGAAAACCGTTATCTTGAACTGTTTCATGAACTTTACGGTAAGCTGAATTGTGGAATTGAACTGATCTGCGCAGGGAATTTTACACCCCACGGGCATAAGATCCGCGGTGTACTGTTTGACATGGACGGACTCATCCTGGATACGGAAAAACTTTATACCCGCTTCTGGCAGGAAGCCGCTCACTGTCTGGGATATCCCATGACAAAAGAACAGGCTCTGGGCCTGCGCAGCATGAATCATACAGAAGGCGAGGCAAAAATAAAATCATACTTCGGGCCGGACACGCCCTATCTGAAAATCCGCAGCAAACGGATCGAACTGATGGATGCCTTTGTGGAAAAGGAAGGGGTTTATCTGAAGCCGGGCATCCATGAACTTCTCGATTACCTGAAAAAACAGGGAATCAGAACAGCTGTCGCCACCTCATCCCCCATGGAAAGAACCGTGAAATATCTTTCCTCCGTCCATATGGAAAACAGCTTCGATGCCATAGTTACCGCATATATGGTGGAAAAAGGAAAGCCGGAGCCGGACATCTACATTTATGCCGCCCGGATGCTGGAGCTGGAGCCGGGTGACTGCCTGGCACTGGAAGACTCTCCCTCCGGACTGACCGCCGCATACAGGGCCGGCTGCCTGCCGGTTATGATACCCGATCAGGACCAGCCCTCAGAAGAAACGCGGAAACTGTTATTCGCCAAAGCCGACAGTCTCGATCTGATTCCGGAACTGATCGAACAGATCGGCAGGCAGCCATCTGATACTGACTGAACGGACAGCCGGACAGATAAGCAGACAGATCAACGAACAGATCAGTGATTATCTGATACTACTGTTGTCTGTCATTGTAGATCAGTGCCATCATCTCCAGATCCTCATCATAGGGATTTTCCAGAGAATGCCACTGCCCCACCTCAATAATACATGCATCCCCGGGCCCCACTTCCGTGCGGCTCCTGTCATTATCCACAAAAATACCTTTCCCGGACAGGATAAAGTAGGGTTCCGTATTTGTTACGTGCTGATGCCAGCCAATGCTGCTGTGGGGCTTTACCACCACTTTCGCATACAGGCTTCCATGACCCAGAAGTTCCTTCTCCTGCAGCACATGATAAAATACTACGGAGCCTTCTCCTCCACGGGCATTTTTTACTTCTACCGGTTCTGTTTTACGTACCATAGATACCTCCTTCTGCAACTTCAGAATAATCAGATCTTTTAATCCGATGGTTTTATTTCAATCCGATTGCGCAGACAATTTCCGCAAACGAATCATATTCATTGACTGTCGTTTCCTCATTCCGGGAAACCATGGAACTGTTGGTTACATAAACCTCTGATACATCTTCACACAAAGGTCTGCAGAAATCACCTTCCATAATATCCTCCAGCATTTCCTTTACCAGTTCAACCCTGTGCGCATCATCATCCGTCTCCCGGATCTGTTCAAAAAGCAGATCCGCGTATCCGTTCTGGTGATGGAAACAGTTCTTCTCTCCACCGTATTTCAGATAGTCTTCCATATCATAATCCGTCAGACCGGACAATCTGCCGATCCACAGATCAAACGCGGCTGTAGGAATTGTGGCTTCCATCTCGCCTTCCGTATATTCCTTCAGATCCACCTGCGCCCCCAGCTCTTCCATATCGGCCTTCAGCTTCCATGCAATTGCTTTGATGCAGTCCGGCAGTTCCTCTGAAATCCCCATGTTCAGCTTCAGCTGCTCACCTTCTCTGGTCAGGCCGTTCTCATCTTTCTGGTATCCTTCGGAAGCAAAAGCGGCTGCGGCTGCTTCTGTACTGTATTCATACAGATCCTCCTCTGTATCCCGGGAAAGCTTCCCGATATCGGGATAACAGAAGCTGAGACGTGTCACAGGCCAGGTCTGAGGCATCAGTTCAACCAGACCGGAAACAGTTCCCTTGCTGCTGCTTCCTGCATTTTCAAGTATCTGCGAAATCTCCTCCCCGGACACACTCAGAAGAGATTTATCGACCAGAGACATGATTCCCGCTCTGACACCGGCCCGATTTACAATATCCGTATTGATGCCCAGATAATAGAAACCGCTACCCTGAACAGGAGTAACCTGAAACCGATCCGATGCATCCATCTCATCCCTCATCTCCAGGGAAGCCATTGCAATGGTACCATCCTTCAGCGCCTGACTCTTTTCTCCCTGCGCTGTATTTCTGATCTTCACATACCCTGCAGAAGCTTTCATACGGCTGTTATCGGATGCCTTCAGTGATGCAGAGCCTTCTTTATACACATACAGAGCAAAAGGACCGCTTCCTACAGGAGAACCATTCAGCTTCTTCAGTTCTTCAATACCGCCCTTTTCATAACCTGCGCCGTAATATTTTTCCGAAAGAACGGGAATCACCGTCATTGCGCGAATCGTTCCGGTATCCACAGCTGATTCAAAGGTAACAGTACAGATGTAATCATCCACCCTTTTTATGCCTTCAATCTCCTCCACTTCAATCCCGCCGGACAGAATATCATCATGTGCTTTTTTCTGATAATAGGTATAGGGATCATAGGAGAAGGAATAATGCTCGTATTCACATTTTGCCAGCAGTTCCAGAAGCGCATCGGGATCATCTTCAATACCGGCGGTATCGTAGCCGTTGCTTTGAAGATATCCAACCCATGTGGTGCCATTACCGTCAAGATTCCCCGGCAGATTACCGTCAAACCAGCCGTTCAGCTTCGTATCGATCAGATAGGCAATAAAATCCTCTTCCGAAATCTTTTTATCCGAATACGTCCTGCTGAGGTTCTTTTTGTACGCCGCCACATCTTCTGTGTCATAATAATATTCCTGCATTCCCTTCACAGGAACTTCAGACAGAGAATATCTGCCTGTGTAATAGGGATCCGCCATCAGCTTCCATGTAAAGATTACATCATCAATCGTCATATCCGTTCCATCGGAAAATTTCAGGCCTTTATTCAAAATCAGCTGATAACTTACTGTTTTATCAGCATCATCCTCTCCACCGGCCACGCCATTTTCGCCGGCATCTGTTTCTTCCGATGCATCTTCTGCAGAATCTGCCGCTTCAAAATGCCCTGCAGCATCTTCCGGTTTCCCCAGTTCATCAACCGTACATATGGTATCAAATATCAGGTCACACACCTTCTGATCCGCTTCCGACTCTGCAAACAGCGGGTTAAATATTCCGCTGAGTCCTTCCGCTCCGATCAGAATTGCTTCCTGATCATCAATATCCGTCACAGAAGTCATCCCTTCCGTGATTTTTTCCGTTTCTGCCGGCACTTCCGTCTGACCCGTCCTGCTGCATCCAACTGCCGGCAGCACGGCCATAAGACCTGCCATCATCAAAGCTGCTGTTCTCTCTCCTTTCATTCTTTGCCTTCCCTTTCATATCTATCCGGGGCACCGTGAACTTCCATCTCCTGATTCATCAGCTCCCGCTCATAGATATACGGTTCAGTACAGCTCAGAGACTTCTGCCATACTGTAACTTCGTCTCCGGGCTCCAGTTCAATAGCCTCCACTTCCAGCGTCATGGCGCTGCTGTACCAGGTCGTGCATGCCTTATCATTGACGTAAACCTTACTGTAACGGGTAAAATTCTGTCCGTGTATTTTAATGCCGCCTTCAGGCGTTGCCTCCACGCTGCTGATGGTGATCGGCTCAATACCCATCTGAAGCTCGGTAGCCTGATAGGGATTCTCACCATTATAGCATAGGCGGTCTCCATAAAGGATATCGTATTCCAGTTCTTTCAGACCCTCCAGGTACTCCTCCCGGGTAATTCTGCCTTCCTGCACCTGCTTTCTGTAATTCTGATGGTAGGCATTGATCACACCATCCCTGATTCCCATGGATTCCAGAACCGTGGAACCGGTCTCGTATGCCTCCAGATCCTGATTTTTGTATTTCAGACCCATGTTGTTCCAGATAAAATACTCTGTCTGGTATACCGTGCCGGAAGTCAGGCTTTCTTCCGTCAGATTCAGACTGGGAAGATGATCCCCGTACATCACCAGTATCGTATCCTCTCCGCTTTCCTTAAGCATATCGACCAGCTGACCCACAAACTGATCCATCTCATACACCTGATTGGCGTAATAGGAAATCTGATTCAGGTACGCTTCATCCTCGATCACCGTACTGGAGACCGTCACATGTCTTTCATAATCCAGCTCCGGATCGGAAGGATAGCTTCCGTGTCCCTGAACGGATACAGCATAGACAAAATCCGGCTCCTCCGTGGAATCCAGTGCTTTTTTGATCTCATCTGTCAGTACCACATCCTTTGCCCAGTTCATGGGTGTAAAGTACTGAGGCCACATGTATTCCAGCGAAGTAAATGTATCAAAGCCCATGTTTCTGTAAACATTGTTCCTGCCGTAAAAAGCGCCTACATGATTATGCACCGCATGAGCGGAATAACCATTCTCCGTCAGATTGTAAGCCAGTGTCTCACAGGTCGTTTTCTTGAGAATCGTTTTATATGGATATTCACCGGCTCCGAAATCATCGATATTCATGCCGGTCAGCACTTCAAACTCTGTATTTACGGTACCTGCACCGATAACGGGAACATTGAAAAATCCGGATCCGCAGGTTTCCATCAGTTTTGTAAAATTGGGAATCGGGTTCTGTGAAAATGTCACATTCTTCAAACGGTTGATATCAAAAAATGATTCCAGCTGCACGATCACCACATTGGGCCTGCTCTGTTCCTTTTCCGGCTTGCCGGCTTCGGTACTTTCCTCAGAGGAACTCTGACCGGATTCTCCGGGATCCACCAGAGTCTCGATCATCTCCGGAGAATAATCAGCCGGTTTACTCACACCCACATCCACCAGGCTGTTCACAAAACAGTAAACAAAGCCGTTTTTCCTGTAGGACTGGGACAGCTCATGGAACTGTGTTTCCACGCCGCCCACATACCAGCTGACATTGAAGCAGCCCCAGGTCAGAGCAGCCGTGCCGCAGATTGCAAGGACGGAGCATATATAATTCACTTTCCTGCACTCCAGGGGAGCTTTTATAAAACAGTAAATAATCAGTACAACAGCCAGAATGATAACCAGCACCAGCAGCACCGTCTCGAAAACATTCAGGTATTTGGCAATGATGCCGAACAGGTCCGTTACCAGAGCCAGATCGTTGCCTGTCAGCGGCGTAACCCGGTTGCACAGGAGAACAAAATTGCCGAATGCACAGAACGTCCATATGAGGCAGAAAGTCAGAATCACTCCCAGCCGCTTCTTAAACAGAAGCGCAATGGTAAATGAGGTACTGATGATCATCACATTGCACAGATAGGCCCACGGATGTCTGATCAGAAATTCAAAGCCACCTGTCAGGGATTTGTATCCCAGACATTCATAGATAAATACCAAAATAACCGGCAGAAGTACATAGAGAGAAAGGTAGCGCTTTACCTTGTATTTTGTCGAATGTTTATCAACAAAACTGGTCAGACGGCTTTTGTCCGCATTCTGCTGACGCCTGATCCGTTCTTTGCGGTTTTTGCGTTCACTGGATCTGCTTATGTATATACCATGCTTATCTGACTTTTTCTTATCAAAAATTCTATCATCTTTTTTCATCATTACACACCTTATTATTTTCCACGGTTTTCATCTTCTCTTCCGGATCGTTCTTCATCCTTTTATCCGGATTTTCTTTCAGTCCTTCACGCAGTTCCTCCAGAAAACCGGGCAGCTGCGCATATCTGGCACCCGGATTCCGTCTCAGCATCAGCCTTTTATCCCTGCTGAGCTGCCTTTTCAGCCGGTCATTCCAGACCTCAAGAGAAAGCCGGATCCGACCCAGTTCTTCAAAATGTTCCCCGGATATCCGGTCTTTATCTCTGGCAGCAAGAGTCTGTTCCTTCAATGCATCCACACGGGCAGACAGATTGGAAATGGTATCCTGAAGCCGTTCCTTTAAGTTGATCTCCACTCCCAGACGGCTCTCCATCCTGTCTCCCAGACGGCCGATAAGCAGCTCCGATTTCTCCTCCAGCTCAGCTCTGGCAAATGTATCAATAATCTCAATGCGCCGCTTCATATGTCCCAGTTCAGTACGCATACGCTCCGCCTGTATGATCAGATCCCTGATATCCAGAGCAGTCTTCAGAGAAGCGGTAAAATCAGCTGCTGCCACCATGGAAATAATCAGCGCCCCGGCACTTACCAGAATGGACGGCAGTCCCAGAACCAGTTTTTCAAAAGGCTTGTGCATGCCGTAAATAAGTGCCAGACTCAGAAATCCCCAGGCAATACTGGAACTAAGACAGATATGACCCTGAATATTATATTTCTTATTGCTGTAATCCCAGTAACGCACCTTGAACAGTGCCTCCATAACCACACCTGCCAGATATTCCAGTATGGTGGCAGCGATCATGCCTGTAATATATACCATAACCGGCATATCGCGAAACGGCAGAGCCGCAAACAGAACTGTAATAGCACCGCTTCCGTACAGAGGCAGCAGCGGCCCGTGCATGAAGCCCCGGTTTACCAGCTGGTGTCTGCAGATGGACACATAGGCCGATTCAAAGCACCATCCCAGAAAACAGTATATGTAAAAGAAAATAAACCATTGGGATATCGTATATTCATACATAAAAATTCTGCTCCTCACATTATCCTGTAAAAGATATCCTTAATCATAAGTTATTATAATCGTATCTTATACTCATCCATCTCTTATATTTACCCCCCGTTTTCCATTTTGTCAACTGCTCTTCACTTAAAGTTCACGTCTTAAACAAATATTTTACATTCTTTTCATTTTTCTTAAGAAAGTTTAATTTTTATCGTAAATCTTTTCCACGGGGAAATCTGTGTAAAATCCGCAGATAAATTCATGATATATTTCACTTGACCCGGCTTCATTTCCAGCTTATGATGGGTACAGGATTGTAATACATTTTTTATCAACAGGAGGTTTCCTATGTCAAAAACAGATTACAGCAACGCCCATAAGCTTGCCGTACGTGATTACCGGTTCCGGGTTGCAAAGGGTGAATACCCCTACCTCCCTGTTCTGGATGACATTCTTCGTTCTACTTCTATTGCAGGTGAAAGCAATCTGGGACTGGTGGACATTCCACTGGATTTCATCGTGGGAACCAGTACCGCCGGTCGTACCAATTCCTTCTCCAGCAATTTTCTCCCGCTTCTGGAGGAAACTTCTGAATTTGCCTGCAAATGGAGCAGCCTCAGTACCGCACATCTGGAGGAAGGAATCCGCGATCCCATCAAGGTTTACGAATTCATGAACCGTTACTATGTGGTGGAAGGCAACAAGCGCGTCAGCGTTCTTAAATATTTCGGTGCCGACAGCATCCATGCCTATGTGACCCGTATCCTGCCTCAGCGCAACGATTCCCGCGAGAACAGGCTTTATTACGAATATGTGGATTTTTACCGGGATTCCGGTATCAACTATGTGGAATTTTCAAAGATCGGCAGTTATAAACTTCTGCTGGATAAGATGGGTAAACAGCCCGGTGATATCTGGAGCACAGAGGATAAAATGGATTTCGCTTCCGCCTATCATTATTTTGCCAAGCGCTTCCGGGCAAAGGTCAGCAAAAAACTGCCGCTTACACCAGGTGACGGTTTCCTGACCTGTGTAAAGGTTTACGGATATGAAAAGATGAAGAATGCCACGGAGGATGAGATCAACAAGGTTCTGGAAAAGCTGAAAGAAGAACTGATTGCTTCCGCCATGGATAAACCCATGGAACTGTCCATGCAGCCTGTCAATGAGAAAAAAACCGGCCTGACCAAAAAGCTGATCAGCAATATCCTGCCCACCTCCCAGCCGAAGATGAAGGTTGCTTTCATTTACGACAAGCGCCCTGATGTCTCCCCCTGGATCTACAGTCATGAGATGGGGCGGATGCATCTGAATGAAGTTATGGGTGACCGGGTGGAAACCACCGCATTCACCTATATCAATACGGAAGAGCTTGCGGATAAGGCTCTGCATGGAATTATCGAACAGGGATATACTACCATTTTCGTAATTGCTCCTCAGCTGATCGATTCCTGTGTGCGGGCGGCCGTGGATTACCCGGAGGTGCGGATCCTCAACTGTTCCCTGAACACCTCCTACCACAGTATCCGTACCTATTATTCCAGGATTCATGAAGCCAAGTTTCTGACCGGTGTTGTGGCCGGTGCCATGTGCGAAGACGGACGGATCGGTTACCTGGCTGATTACCCTCTGTACGGTGCAATCGCCGGCATCAACGCCTTTGCTCAGGGTGCCCGCATGGTCAATCCCCGGGCGAAGATTTATCTGAATTGGACCTGTCTGAAGGATACCGATCCGCTGGCTCTGTTCCGTCAGGAAAATATCCGCTTCATCTCGGGTCTGGACAATATCAAGCCCCAGAATGCTTCCAGAGAATTCGGACTGTATATGCTGGATGACGATACCCGAGAGAATCTGGTGCTTCCTGTATGGCACTGGGGTATTTTCTATGAGCGCCTGATCCGGGAAATTCTGAACGGTACCTGGAAGGAGGAGGAGCCTGCCGAAACTGAAGTCAGCCGAAAAGCCATCAATTACTGGTGGGGCATGTCAGCCGGTGTCATCGATGTCATCTGCTCCTCCAAAGTACCTGCTGCCACACAACGTATGGTGGAGATTTTCAAGCACGGTATTATCACCGGCTTCTGCTCCCCTCTGGGCGGCACTATAACCGATCAGAACGGTGTACAGCACGATGGCGGAGCCGGTTTCAGCCCGGAGGACCTGATGAAGATGAACTGGCTGGCTGACAATATTATCGGATCCATCCCTGAAAACTGGTCCCTGAAGGACGAAAGTGTACCCTTAGTTAAAGCATCCGGTATTATGAAAAACGACCTGGAATAAACCGGTATCTGTTTCCCCCTGAACAGATGCATAAATCCAAAATAATAAATTTTTATAAAATTATGAATATACTTGCTGTTTCTGATAAAGAATCAAAATTCTACTGGGATTTCTATCAGCCCGGTAAACTGGACAATATAGATCTGATCCTTTCCTGCGGCGATCTGCGGGCGGAATATCTTGATTTCCTGACCACCTTTGCCAAATGTCCGGTGCTTTACGTGCGCGGCAACCACGATACCAGATATGCACGCAGACCGCCTGAAGGCTCCATCTGTATTGATGACACTATCTACGTGCACAAAGGGGTCCGCATCCTGGGACTTGGCGGTTCCATGCAGTACAACGGCGAACCGCCTTTTCAATACACTAATGCCCAGATGCGCGCCCGTTTCAGGAAGCTGTGGCTTCAGATCAGGCTGTACCGCGGCTTTGATATTCTGCTGACCCACTCCCCCGCTCTGGGGCTGGGAGACGGCAATGACATGGTCCACCGGGGATTTGAAGTATTTACCCAGATGCTTATGCGCTACCACCCCCGCTACCACCTGTACGGGCATGTCCATTCCGAATACGGAAACGATTTCGTGCGAAGACAGACCTTTATGAATACGGAAGTAATCAACTGCTACGAAAGATATCTGTTTAATTATGAAACAGGTGAGGATATTTTTTTCAGGGAATCGGACAGTTTTTCCCTTCTGTCCGATTCCCTGGACATCCTGAACGACCTGACCGATTAAACAGACAAATCCGTCCGGACTGTTCATTCTTCTGCCGGACTGTTATCGGATTTTTATTATATTACTGCCGCCAAAAAAGCGGTACAAGGAGGAATTATGTCAAATAACATTACCGGTCATACCGGATTATTATGCCTGCTGGGAAGCCCTGTGGCTCACAGCATTTCCCCTGCCATGCACAACGAAGCATGCAATCTGCTGGGGCTCGACTATACATATCTGGCCTTCGATGTGGGCGTTGACCAGATGAAAACCGCCGTGGAAGGGCTCCGTACCATGAACTGCCGCGGCTGGAACATCACCATGCCCGGTAAAAATATCATGTGCGAACTGGCGGATAAGCTGTCTCCTGCTTCCGAGATTTCAGGAGCCTGCAACACGGTTGTCAATGACAACGGTGTCCTTACCGGCCACACCACTGACGGTATCGGTTTCATGAGAGCTGTGAAAGACTGCGGCGAAGATATCATCGGCAAAAAAATGACCCTTCTGGGCGCAGGCGGCGCTGCAACCGCCATTCTGGTACAGGCTGCTCTGGACGGCCTGCGGGAAATCAATGTATTTAATGTACGGGACGGTTTCTTTGAACGGGCTCAGTCCATCGTCGACAAGCTCAATGAACGGACCTCCTGTAAAGTAACCCTTCATGATTTTTCCGATCCGGAGCTTTTAAGAGCCTCCATCGCAGACAGCCACATCCTTGTTAACGGAACATCCGTAGGCATGGCTCCGAATACCGACCGGACCATTATCACCGATACCACCATGTTCCATAAGGATCTGTTTGTATTTGATGTAATCTACAATCCGCAGGAAACACGTCTGCTGCGGGAAGCAAAGGAAGCCGGCTGCCGCACAGCCAATGGCCTGTACATGCTGCTGTATCAGGGAGCTGCTTCCTTCGAACTCTGGACCGGTCAGAAGATGCCCGTGAAAGAAATCAAAGAAAAGTTTTTTTAAAAACCAACCGGACAGCAGCAGAAGCTTCCTGCGTCCCGGCCTGAACTGAAAAACAGAAAAACCCGGAATCAGATGAATGGAATCATTCATCCGGCTCCGGGTTTTCGTTTACCATCCTTTAACTTTTATTTCTTCCAGAGTTTCTGCCACCAGCTCTTTTTGCCGCTGATTTCCTGTTCATCATCAGCTGCCGCCGTGCCATTGTCTTTCATCACATCACCTGTTGCTGTACCTTCCGTTCCATTATCTGTACCATCCTCCGCGATATCAGAATCATATAGCGGTTCATCTTCCAGATTTTCGTAGATATCCCGGCACTGCTCGCTGTACTCTCTGCATTTTCCGGCGATTTCAAAAGCTTCTCTCAGATATTCGTTAACATCCTCATCTTTTGTCTCCTGACGGAAACGCCCCAGGTTGTAGCTGGCAACTGCAGCATCGGGGAGACGTGTTTCATCTTCCGCAGCCAGTTTCCGGTAAATTTCAAGTGCTGCTTTATAACTGTTTTCCGCCTCTTCCAGCTGATTGATATCCCAGTTCAGCAGACCCAGTTCACTGTAGAGAAGCGCTGCCTCCGACTGGTATTCCCTCTGATCCATGCCGGCGTACAGCTGTGCAGCCTGCTGATAGCTTTTAACAGCATCCTCATAACGGCCATTATCATGATGCTCCCGGCCCTGCTTTTTCAGAAGTCCCGCTATCTCAGCCTGCTTTCTGGAAGCCTCCTGCAGCGCCTTATTCATGGAATCATAAATCTGTTTGCACACCTGACTGCTGTCTCTGCGGGCTGAGCAGATATCCCATGTTTTTTCCATGTAGGGAGCTGCTTTTTCCGGCTGATTCATCCCCCGGTAAATGTTGCCCAGATTGAAGCAGACCATGGCAAGAGGAGGTTCAAACTCATCAGCTTTTTCTGCTGCAAGTCCGGTATACAGCTCACAGGACAGCAAATACATCTTTTCTGCTTCCTCCCGCCGGCTCTGATTCAGGCAGAGAACCCCCAGCGTATTGCTGACCATGGCCGCTTTTTTTCTCAGTTCCAGATTAAACAGATCACGCTGTATCTGAACATCGGAACCCTTTTCTTCTGCACCGTTTTTTTGCTTTTCCAGCAGTTTTTCTTCGATTTCCAGCGATTTTCTGAACTTTTCCTCCGCTTCCTCCATGCGCTTCATCTTACTGTACAGGCTGCCCATGTTGCCGTAAATATCAGCCAGCTGCATCTGCACATCGTCATTCTCCGGGCTCTGCTCTGCCAGCTTTTCACGAATCTCCAGAACCTCCTGATAAATCTTTTCCGCTTCCTCCGGACGATTACTGCGCATATACAATGCACCCATATTCAGTCCGCTGGCCGCCACCAGCGGCAGATACATGTCGCCTTTTTTCTCAAGGAGCTTCTTTCTGATGCCCAGAGCCTCCCTGTACATAACCTCTGCTTCCTTCAGACGATTGGTACGGTAATACAGAGTTCCCAGATTATGATAGGGCAGAGCCAGATCCGGCAGATATGTTTCTTCATCCACTTTTGAAAGTTTCCGCTGGATCACCAGAGCCTCTTTGTAAGCTCCCTCTGCATCCTGCAGGCGATTCTGCCGATCATAAACACAGCCCATATTGATAAAATTCTTCGCCATATCGGACAGACGCTTCCGGTCTTCTCTTGGAACACCCATCTTCTCGTCAATGCGGACGATCCTTTTCATAATATCATTGCGAACCGGCTGCATATCTTCATTAGGCTTAAAATACACCATGATCTCCGCCTTTTTCAGCTGCGTCAGATTCCGTATGAGAAGATTCATCTCCTCCCCGGAGACCTCCTCTTTCTTACAGAAAAAGATAATACAGCATAACGCAGACTTTCTCACATGGGGCATAACAGGAGTCTGAACCACTTTCACCGCATACGTTCCGTCCTTTTTAACAGGCAGCGTCATACCATATGCCATAATCTCTACATTCAGGTTATTGAACTTCCTGTAAAAACGGTTCAGTTCCTCCGTGAACTTCTCCATCCTGCCGTATTCCTCTTCCTCGCCCCCTGCCGGAGAAACCGTATAAAGTGTAATCGTCTTCATCTATATTAACATCCTCCTGTAAAGTACTCAAAAAAACACTTAACTAACTGCTTAACCATCTGTCCGGTGAATTGTCCGGTTAACATTTCCAATGGTTTTTCAGAAATTCCACAGTGATTATAACACCCACAGAGTAAACGGAACAAGCCCTTTTTACAAATGCTCTGATTTCATATATAATATGAAAACCGGGGCAGACCTGAGGTTTTCCTCCCGGTCTGTCCCGGTTGCTTCTTAACAGTTACTTGAAATTTATTGAGCCGGATTGTATCCTATGATCTGCTCCGCACTAATGCTTCAGCCGTTTGTCGAATCTGACAGCCAGGCGGGTGCCGATACTCTGGAAGATCTGTACCAGCACGATCAGCAGAACCACCGCAAATACCATAACCAGATATTTGTAGCGGTAATACCCGTAGTTGATTGCGATCTTGCCCAGACCCCCGCCGCCGATGATACCGCTCATGGCCGTGTAGCCCAGAATCGTGGTGATGGCAATTGTTATGTTGGAGATCAGCGAGGGTACGCTTTCCGGTATCATAACCTTAACAATAATCTGAAAGGGAGAAGCACCCATGCTCTGGGCCGCTTCAATAATATTGGGATTAACCTCTCTGAGACTGCCTTCCACCAGACGGGCCACAAAAGGAAATGCGGCGATCACCAGCGGTACAATGGACGCAGTTGTTCCCACCTTGGTTCCCACGATCAGCTTGGTCAGCGGAAATACCAGAATCATCAAAATCAGAAACGGTACAGAACGAAGCAGGTTGATGACCACATTCAGCACATGCATGAATCCCTTCGGAAGGGGCCGGATGCCGTTCTTCTCGCCTGTCACCAGCAGAACGCCCAGCGGCAGTCCCAGAATCACGGCAAACAGTGTGGCAATCACCGTAACATATATGGTTTCCCAGGTTGCCAGGAGGAATTCACCTTTCAGAATCTCAACCGCCTCCGCAATGGCATCCGGTGCAAATAATTTATCAAACATCGTCTGAAACCTCCCTTACCAGCACATCGGGCACCTTCTGCAGGTACTCCATGGCACGTCTGAGCTGATCTTCATCTCCGGGAATTCCCAGCAGCATGCTGCCGTACGCTTTCTCGCCGATTCCCTTGGTTGACGCAAACAAAATATTGGCTTCTATATTCTCTTCTATAGCCATCCTGGCAATCAGAGGCATGTACGTAGCCGGTGCTCCGTTAAATACCACCCGGATCCGGTGTTCACCGGGTACAGCCGATAAAATCTCCTCAGAATTTTCAGGAAATACCAGCCGCCTCGCCGCCTTCGATCTGGGGCTGGAGAATACTTCTCCCACTTCCCCCTGTTCCACCACGCAGCCTTCATCAAGAATCGCCACATGACTGCAGATCTCCTCCACCACATTCATCTGGTGAGTGATTACGATAACCGTAATCCCCATCTTTTTGTTGATATCCCGGATCAGCTCCAGAATGGAGTGGGTGGTTCTGGGATCCAGCGCACTGGTGGCCTCATCGCACAGAAGAATCTTCGGATTGGTGGCCAGCGCTCTGGCGATGGCGATTCTCTGCTGCTGCCCGCCGGAAAGCTGAGCCGGATACGCTCCCGCCTTATCAGGCAGACCAACCATGTCCAGCAGCTCCAGCGCACGTTTTCTGGCAGCATCCTTCTTCACGCCCGCCAGTTCCAGAGGAAAACATATATTCTTCAGACAGGTGCGCTGCATCAGCAGATTGAACCCCTGAAAAATCATGGTTACATTTCTCCTGACATCGCGAAGTTCTGCTTCCGACAGCTGCCCGATATCCCTTCCGTCGATGCAGACCGTACCCTTCGTAGGCCGCTCCAACATATTAATACAGCGCACCAAAGTACTTTTCCCGGCGCCGCTCATACCGATAATACCAAAAATATCTCCATCCTCGATGGTCAGGGACACATCCTTCAGGGCATCCATGGAGCCATCAGCTGTCTGGAAAGACTTGGTCAGATTTTTAATCTCGATCATAATCCTGCTCTCATCCCGTTTTTTACTGCTTATTTCTTAATGGCATCCAGACTTGTCTGCTTGCCGCCGTAAATACCCATGGGTTCCACATGAATTGCTGCTACAGAAACAACATGTGTACCGTTTTCCGCATTGAAATCATCCAGATAAGGCTGATGCTGGAAATAGTTGGCATCCACTTCACCCGAGTCAACCACATTGTTTGGCTGTACGTAATCTGTGTATTCAATGGTCTTCAGAGTGATATCCTTAGCTGCCAGAATTTCTTCTGCAATCTTCAGAATCTCCGCATGAGGTGCGGGAGAAGCAGCAACTGAAATCTCGGTTCCTGCCAGTGCAGCGTAATCAACTGATGCATCGTATCCGTCGCCGGGGTTATCTACTGTGCTGACAACAGCGCCATCATATTTTTCAGCAATAAAATCAGCAACCTGTTTGCTTTCCAGAGCTGCTTTCAACGCCAGAATCTTCGGTTCATTCTCATTGCCTTCCTTAACAGCCAGAATATTGCTGTATGCGGAAGAAGAACCCTCCATACCGAGGGAATCCTTCGTAGGATTCAGGCCTGCCTCAATGGCATAATTGGAGTTGATAACCGCATAATCCACATCGTCAAGAACATTGGGCAGCTGAGCCGCTTCTACTTCCTTGAACTCAAGATTGTAATCATTCTTCTCAATATCGCGGATTGTCGCTGTAATACCCGCATCTGCCTTCAGAGTGATATAGCCCAGCTCCTGCAGAAGCAGAAGGGCACGCGCTTCATTGGTCGTATCATTAGGCACACCGATGGTCAGGCTCTCCTTTTTACCACTGCTGCATGCGGTAAGAGATACCAGAACAAGAACTGCCGCCAGAATCATGGAAATCGTTTTCTTTAAATTTTTCATACTCTTTCTCCTTTCGTTTCCATTCTATAAATTGATGTGCCTGTATCATAGCACCATATTCCCTACCTTGTCAATATGATTTATTTGTTTTTGGGGAATTCATGTCTTTCTGTCCTGAAAAAAAGCCTATGAACTTTGTATAAAATCTCAGCTGCTTATATTGTTACATCTCCTCCCAGTATTTCTCCTGTATACAGGTCTACATTGATACAGGTTTGATCCGCAAATCCTTCATCATTTGGAAAATCAAAGGTGATTCTCCACGCCAGCCGGGTAACGGATGGCATCCGGAAATCATCTGTGCTTTCATAAGAGGTAAACATGTAATTGGGATGGGCAATCACAAGTTCTGTACGGATTTCCGCCTGATCCGGATCTTTTTTTGTCTCACCCATCAGGGTCTTTTCTGCAATTTCCCTGGCCTGTTTTTCCGTCAGCGGTACATCCCCCTCCTTATGATCGTCCAGAAGCGGTACATAAAATGCATTGCAGAGTACAAAATCCCCCGTTTTCGGATTGATCCCGATACGGGCTTCCTCATAAGCGTTGGTCAGATGCAGAATCTCTCCATTCATCTCCACATCCACTTTCCGGCAGAAAGAGTACATCCAGGTTTCATCATCAAATTTATTCACATACATATATTCATATCCCTGAGGATAGGGAAGTTTTTCATACCAGCCGCGGGCCGCAGCCAGCGCCTCCTCCTCACTCATCAGATTTCCCGAAATTTTTTCACTCCCGAAACAATCTGCATTGAGAAAATATCCTGTTTCCCGGTCAAATGTCACGGAAAGCCCTCCTTCTCCATCTTTCTTTGCAAATGACACCATTACTTCTTCCCGATTCCACCACTCATCTTTCTGATAACTTATTTTCATTTGAGAAGTGTCCATATTTTCTTTATGAATCAGTTTAATAATTTCCCTGGTTTTTTCCAGAAAATACGTATCTGTCAGCGGTTCTGCCTGCGCAGGAGTTTCTTCTGTTACTTTCGTCTCTTCCGTTTCTCCTGTATGCCCTGTCTCTTCTGTATCTTCCGTTTTTCCCGTTTCCTGCAGGATATTTCCGTTAGCATCCACGTAGGCCTGCTTTCCTTCGTCCCATGTATACGAAGCGGTTTCTTTTACCTTTGTTATATCTCCCGTAAAAGTTTCAGGTGTGGGCAGCCGCCAGTTTCCATAAGATGCCGCAGCTCCTATTCCGCACAGCAGAACAAGAACAGCTGCCATGACCAAATAAACTTTTTTCCGTTTCTTTCTTCCTGTACCTGTATTTCCCTTTCTGATATCTGCGTTTTTTCTCCTGCTTTCCGCTTTAAACGACCCAGCTGCCGATTTTTCATAAAATCTGCTTCGGATTCCCTCTGTTTCCTGAAAACGCATATCCGGAGCCAGATCATTTTCAAGTATCTCCATATGGTGCTCTATAAACTCCAGACTGTCGGTTTCCATATTTACGGTTGTCATATCAACATTTTCCATATCATCGGTTTTCATGGTATCAATTTCCAGATTGCTCTGTTCTGCTTCTTCCCGGAAATGCTTCATCTCATCCCCTCCAATTCTTTTCTGAGTCTTCTTTTTCCTGCTCTGATCCGGTCATAAACTTCCTCCGCAGGCAGTTTCAGTTTTGCCGCGATCAGGGACGGTTTTATTTCATAAACCAGACGCAACATGAGTATTTCCCGGTCAGGAAAATCCTGCCGCCGGATCAGTTCCAGAATACGGGTCATATTCTGCTTTGACATGATTTCCTCCAACACCTCATCTTCACCGGATTCCGCCTCCGGTTCCCCACATCCTGCTGTTTTTAAAACCATTTTACTTCCTCCCGGGACCACTTTACCGCCTCCGAAAGCGGTCTTCGATGAGGTCATTTCTTCCAGTGAAAGATCTTTCCTGCAGCTTTTTCTCAGGAAATCAATGGCACAGCTTCTTGTTTTGACGCACAGCCATGTTTTGATGCTGCCCCGCTGCGGATCAAACCGGGCAGGATCTTCCCACAGTGCCAGAAACACATCGGACAGGATATCCTCCACATCCTCCCGGTTTCCCGTACCGTTTAAAATCCCGGCTGCAATCACCCAGAGAAGCCGGCTGTACTGCTCCATCAGGTACTCATACACGGCCGGATCCCGCTTCTGAATTCCTTTATTTACATCATCAGGTTTCATAATTACCTCTTTTCTTCAGGTTCAACAGCATGAACCGTACTTATATAACGTCGCGACCTTATATCTACTATACGATACAGAAAATGATTTTGGAATTTTCCATCTGAAATTTTACTGAAAATTCCGAAAATCCTCCGTGCTTTATTTCGTACTTGGCATTTTCTCTGTTCCATGTTATAATTTTTGTCACATAAATAATTACAGGTATATTCCTGCCGCCGGGTAGGATGAGAACGTCGGTTTTCGTGTCGATAGGCCCTAGTATGCTTTTAACCAATTCGTGTAAGGCATACCAGAAGATACGAAATACCGGCGTTTTTTCAGGCCGGCAGAATGATTATTCGTTCTGAATGCTTTTTGATTCTGAAGAGGAGGTTGTCATGGGAAATTCGAGTTGTTTCAGGGATTTTGCAAAATATTCTTCATTAAATGTTCTGGGGATGATCGGCCTTTCCTGTTATATCCTGGCAGATACTTTTTTTATCGCCAACGGACTGGGAGCGAACGGGCTGGCTGCCCTGAATCTGGCGATTCCCATTTACAGTCTTGTATACGGAAGTGGTCTGATGCTGGGAATGGGCGGCGCTACCAGATATGCCGTCTCCGGCGGACGGGACAAAAGCGGAAAGGATACGAAAAATGCAGAAAACACAAAAAATCCGGTGAAGGTAAATAATCCAGCTCCTGCAAACAATACCAAAAACAGGCTGACCGATGTAATTTTTACCAATACGATTTACGCTGCTGCGGTTCTGGCACTGATTTTTATTGTGACGGGCATGTTTCTGTCCGGTCCTATTGCCCGGCTTCTGGGGGCGGATGCGGAAATTTTTGAGATGACGAAAACCTATATTCATGTGGTTTTCCTGTTTTCACCGGCTTTTATCATGAACAATATTCTCATCTGCTTTGTGCGCAATGACGGTGCTCCGAAGCTGGTCATGCTCGCCATGCTCATGGGAAGCTTTTTCAACATTGTGTTTGATTATATTTTTATCTTCCCTCTGCAGATGGGAATTCTGGGCGCTGTGCTGGCTACGGGCTTTTCACCGGTTGTGGGCATGCTGATTCTGTCGCTGCACCTGATCCGCAGAAAAAACCGGTTCCATCTTGTCAGAACCGGTCCACGTTTTTCCATTATTACATCGATTTTCTCTTTGGGTCTGCCCACACTGGTTACTGAACTTTCCTCAGGCATCGTAATCATTGTGTTCAATATCATCATTCTGGGGCTGGAGGGCAATACCGGCGTGGCTGCCTACGGTGTGGTGGCCAACATTTCTCTGGTGGCTGCTTCCATCTACACGGGAATGGCGCAGGGTGTACAGCCGCTGATCAGCCGGGCTTTCGGACGAGGCGATCAGAGTACCATTCGACAGGTGCTGCGGTACGCACTGGTTACGGTACTGGTTCTCTCCTGCCTGATTTATGCCATGGTATTTATTTTCACCGGGCCGATTGTGCAGGCATTCAACAGCGAAAGCGATCCCCTGCTGCGGGAAATCGCCATAAACGGCATGAAGCTGTACTTCACAGCCGCTTTCTTTATGGGCTTCAATACGATTATCTCCGTCTTTTTCACATCTGTAGAAAAAGCAGCGCCGGCCCAGCTGATTTCCCTGCTGCGGGGCCTGTTTGTCATCATTCCCACTGCATTCATCATGTCGGAGCTGTTCGGCATCACTGGAGTATGGCTGGCATTTCCGGTGACGGAAATGATCGTAGCTGCAGCCGGCGCGGTGATTTACATGGGGATGAAGAAACAGCTGTAAATAACAATATTGCTATTTTGCTTATTTCGCATTCACTTTGCTTATTTGTTTGTTTATTTTGCATTTAGTTCGTCTATTTGTTTACTCTTTTCACTTTTTCTTAGTTTAAACGCAAAAACAAACAAACTGCTTTGCTTGTAATTTGGCTTACCGCCTATATTCTGGAACGAAAAAGCCGAAAACCTCAGTTTTCTCTGCTGGATGATAATACAATATATGAAATGCTGAATCTTTCCAGAAACCACATACCAACACTGGCTTCCATCATGAATTTCGGCATTTATCCGCAGGGACTGTTCCCGCAGCTTTGTATCACTGCCATCTCCGTTCCCGGTTATGAAATCGGCGATATCGGTACTTCGGATGAGCGTTTTACAGACAACAGGAGAATTGAAGGAACGCTTTCCGAAATGCTTGATGCAGCTTTGATTTTCTGCAGAAACAATATGAAAACAGGTACTTTTATCGACCCTCAGACCGGTAAGCGGACCGACCGGACAGAATATCCTGTTAAAGCTATCAGAGAAGCTGTTTTAAATGCTTTGATTCACCGGGATTACAGTGTTCACACGGAAGGAACACCCATACAGATTAATTTTTTCAAAGACCGGCTGGAAATCCACAGTCCCGGTAATCTCTACGGACGCATGACTGTAGAACAGCTAGGACATGCACGGCCCGACCTGCGAAATCCTGCTCTGGCTACCATGGCGGAAAATCTTCTTCAAGCAGAAAACCGTTACTCCGGTATTCCCACGATCCGGCGTGAAATGAAAGCATCAGGTCTTCCTGAACCGGTATTTGAAAACCGCAGAAATGAATTTGTTGTTACTTTATATAACGGAACGGAATACAATCCGCCCCAAGACAGTCCTGCCGTAAGTCACAAAGCCGGAAATCAGCCGGAAAATCCCGATTCCGGCCTAGCAGCTCATGCAGATGCATCCGACAGAATGAAAGAACTTCTTGAATACTGCCGGACTCCCCGCAGCCGTAAAGAAATTGCAGATTTTCTGAATATCAAAACTACCTTTTACGTAACAGCCAATTACATTAATCCGCTGCTGGAGAAAGGATTTCTTCAGATGACAATTCCGGACAGGCCCAAAAGCAGGCTGCAGAAATATTATACTGTAGAAAAATCAATGTAAAAAACACCATAGGAAAAGCACAAAAACGCCCGCCGCATCGGTCATACCCCATGCGGCGGGCATTCTTATCCACAGAATTCTATAATTTATTTCGTGTTATTCACATTTCTTCAGCAGGTCTTCCCATCTTCTGTCAACTTCCTTCTGGAATTCTTCGATGAGGTATTCATTTTCCTTCTTGAAGAGGTGTTTGAAGCGGCCCTGTTTTACCAGCCAATCTTCGATGGGCAGCTTCTGCTTGGGTGTATAGTTCAGTACCCATTTGCCTTCGATGACTTCAAATAAGGGCCAGTAGCAGGTTTCCACACCGAGACGGCAGATTTCCATGATGTCGGGTGTGTTGTATCTCCAGCCTCTGGGGCAGGGTGCCATGATGTTCAGGAAGGCTGCGCCGGGGGTGTAGATGGCTTTTTCTGCTTTGGTGTGCAGGTCCTTGAAGTTTCTGGTAAATGTGGTCTGTGCCACATAGGGGATGTCATGGGCTGCGATAACCTGTGCCAGATCCTTGCGGTTCTGAGGCTTGCCGTTTGACTGGGAGCCTACAGGTGTTGTGGTGGTATCCGCATACATGGGTGTTGCGGAGGAACGCTGAATACCTGTGTTCATATATGCGCCGTTGTCGTAGCATACATAAACCATGTCATGATTTCTTTCCATGGCGCCGGACAGGGACTGCAGACCGATATCGTAGGTACCGCCGTCGCCGCCGAAGGTGATGAATTTGTAGGTTTCATCCAGTTTGCCCTTGCGGCGGAGTGCTTTGTAGGCACCTTCCACACCGCTCATGGTTGCGCCGGCATTTTCAAATGCATTGTGAATGTAGCTGTCCTGATATGCCACATAGGGATACATGAAGGTGGATACCTCCAGACAGCCGGTTGCGTTGCCGATTACGGCCTTGTCGCCTTCATGCAGAGCACGCAGTACGTTTCTTACAGCGATGGTACCGCCGCAGCCTGCACACATTCTATGGCCCGGAGCAAGACGCTCAGGACGATTCATTACTTCTTTAAAATTGTAGCTCATTGCATTTCCTCCTGATTACTCTCTTAAGCCCATATAACGGTATGCGCTGTCAGTACCTTCCGCAGCCACTTTTTCCAGCTCTGCAAATACTTCCTCGATGTGTTCCACACGGACATCACGGCCGCCGAGACCGTATACATAATTAACAGCTTCACAGTTGATCTTTGCACGGAACAGTGCTGCCATAACTTCAGCGCCGACGGGGCCGCCGTGGTCGTTGTAGCTTTCGGTACGGTCCATAAGAGCAACTGCCTTAACATTCTTAAGAGCCTGCGCGATTTCCTCAGCAGGGAAAGGACGGAACATACGGATCTTGATCAAGCCCACTTTTTTGCCTTCTGCGCGAAGTCTGTCAACGGCATCCTTTGCGGTACCGGCAGCGGATCCGATCAGTACCATGGCGTATTCTGCATCTTCCATCTGATATTCTTCAAACCAGCCGTACTGTCTGCCGGTAATCTGTGCAAATTCATCTGCAACTTCTTTGATGACACGTTTTGCGTTGTGCAGTCCTTCTGCCTGTGCACGTTTTGCCTCCATATAGAAATTGCTTACGGAGTAGGGGCCTACGGCCATTGTTTCCTGAGGATTCAGCATGTAGTGCTCAGGATGATATTCACCCACAAAATTCTTAACCTCTTCATCTTCCATCAGAATAATATTTTCCACTGCGTGGCTGGTGATGAAGCCGTCCTGACAGATCATGATGGGAAGCCGTACATCTTTATGCTCTGCAATGCGGAAAGCCTGAACCATATTGTCGTAAGCTTCCTGATTGTTTTCTGCATAAATCTGAATCCATCCTGCATCTCTTGCACCCATGGAATCAGAATGATCACAGTTGATGTTGATGGGGCCTGACAGGGCACGGTTTACCAGTGCCAGAGCGATAGGCAGACGATTGGAGGCTGCGATGTATAATTCTTCCCACATTAAAGCCATACCACAGGAAGAAGTTGCGGACAGGGTTCTTGCGCCTGCTGCTTCCGCACCGATTGCGGCACTCATGGCACTGTGTTCGGATTCAACAGGGATAAACTCCGTATCCACCTGACCGTTTGCCACGAATTTT
>JALFLM010000090.1 GCA_022774705.1 Lachnospiraceae bacterium
CTGCAACAGCAGGTCTTATTAAGGTTACTCTCTTTTTTGTTCTCAAGGTTCTCGAAATCTTCAAAAATCTGCTTGACAAACATTAGCAAGATTTATATCTTGGAATACGTATCTTGTCTTCTTCCAAGTGGCTTTGAAATCCTTACCATTTCATCCGTATATTATATCCGAATATCCTGCAGGACCGCCGGGACAAAAGAAGAAAATTCCAATTGCCCCGAAAGATTCTCCCTGATTTTTCCGGATCGTCCAATTGATTTCATAGTCTGTAACCTCATGTTCAGGCTCTCATTCATTCAAAAGATTCCTTAAGTTTTCTCCGATATCACCTGTCAGGGCTACTGTCCTGTCTGCCAGCGCATCCGGAACGTTGATTTCTCCCGGCATATTCATCGTAATGAACTTCCAGGAAGGATATTCCGCTGCCATTCCCATCGTCGGGGCTTTGATCAGCTGGTTCCGGCTCCCAATGCCAAGCTCAAAGAGCAGAGCATTCTGCCCGGAATACTCCTGAAGGAATGCGTAAAATCTCTGCCGCTGGCCGTTCCACTCCTCAGCCCCCTCCGTAAGGCCTTCGAAGTTACCTTCCACTTCGAAGATTCTGTCCCGGTCAAAACCATTCATCTGAAAATGCGCGTCGCCGTTACTGGTCACGATAAAATATGGTTTATTCCTGACAATTGAAAGCAGGTTTTTCATTACCTCACTGCCATGGTAGTCGTCAATTAAATACTGATGAACCGTCTGCATATATTCCTCATGATCGGCCGCCGTCATCGGCGTGAACACACCGCGGATCAGGCAGTCTGCGCCGTACTTCTGACGGAACTTCCCAAAGTACCTTCTGAACGATCCATTATCCGCAAAAATATGATACCCCTCCGCGATGGAAAGCCCGTTGCTCGCCGTAATCAGAATGGCGTCCGTGTTTTTCAGCCAGTCTTTTGCCTCTTTATAATCGTTTACTTTATATTCCATCATTTTTCACCCTCTACGATCATACAGCTGTGACTTTCTTCTCCATTTCACTTCTTACATCCTCCAGCACTTTCCCAATATCGGCCTGGATAGCCAGTCCCCTGTCTTCAATTGCCTCCGGCAGGAACGCATAATCCTTGTTCACAGAAATATACGTCGTCTGTGGCAAACTGTTCACCAGTTCCCAGAACGGCTCCTGGATGAACATCGGTGTGAGTCTTCCGACGCCGAGTTCCAGGAAAAGAATCTTCTCGTCCTTATGCGCGAGAATGTAATCTGATATCTTCTGATATTCCTCTTCGTACTTCTTTCCGGTCAGGAAATTCCCGTAACCCCGGACCCACGGAAACGCCTCAGCGCCGCAGTGCGGGCAGCGCGGGATCAGTTCCTTTGGCACTTCCGTGCCCTCACCCATGGCATCGATCATCTCCTGCACCGGTTTCACGGCATCCCATACCTCATCCGTGCAGCACCTGGAGCACTGGAAGAAGCGATGGTCGCCCTGAATCTGGGCGACTTTCGACTCCGGATACAGCTTTACGAACTGCGTGTCCTGATTTGTGGTCAGTACAAAGAATTCTTTATCCGCGAGGACCGCATCCAAATCCAGGTACGGCTTCCGAACCTCCGCATGCTGGGTGGTATGCAGGAATGTTGCCATATATCCCCAGAACTCCTCACGGGAATCCCAGTGGGCAAAAGCACCGGCAAAAGCACCTTTGAATCCGTATTTCTCCGCATACTTTCCGAAATATTTCCGGTAGGAGGCGTTGTCTTCATAATAGAAATCCCCGCCGCCTGCTGCGGAAAGGCCGGATGCTCCTCCAACGATCACGCAGTCCGCGTCCTTCACTTTCTGAACAAAATCCTGAATCTGCTCTTCATAATGGAGCGGCTCTTTCTTTGTCAGCGGAACCACAGTCCTGCCGGATGCATATACGTTGTAATATCTGGAATAATTGCTCATCTGTACTTCATTTACAATCTGCTCATAAAAGGTCATGATTTTCATTCCTCTCTCATTTTTGATTCTGCGATACAAGGTTCGCAACAGTTTATTGACGCCCTGTCTATAAACTAATATGCTTAAATTTGGAAAAATGAGAAGAACACATTCTCTCAAAAGAATAACTCCCGTACAGAATCGCAAAACTGTACAGGAGTTTCTCATGATCTGGAATATTCGATTGCAGATATCAGAGAAAGACGGTGAATAAAATGAAGTCACCAAATCAGAAAAAGACTGACCGAAGAACGTTATACACACAGATGGTCATCAAAGACGCGCTTCTAGAACTGAATAAAGAGACCGCCTATGACAAGATCAATATCACCATGGTCTGCAGGCAGGCTGAGATTGCCCGTTCTACCTTTTACCTGCATTTTGACAGCCTGGATGAAGTACTGGACAGTGTCATCGATGACGCCCTCCTCTTTTCAGAGAGCGGCTCCGGAACGGTTGTTGATGTACTCGATATTATCCGCAGCGGCAGGTCAGATGTGTTCAGTAAGAATGAAACCGTCCTGCCCGCCTGCCAGCGGATCGCTGATTCTGATAAATATCATCACTTGTTTATGGACGTATCTGTCAGCGACCATATCATCCAGAGGATTTCCGCTCATGAGCATGATAAAGTTGTCCCGGATCTTATGGCGCATACCGGCCTCGCCGCAGATGAAGCCGAGATGCTTTTTAAGTTCATCCTTAACGGATCTTTCGCTGTAAACAGGAGCCTTAGCTGGGAGAAAAATGAACGATGGTACCGGTACCAGCAGATCCTTGGCAGATTTATTAATGCCGGGATAGAGAGATAATCACATCGCCACTTCTGTCACCATCCCGGTCTTCATGGTGAACCGCATCATCTCCGGGAAGACCTCAATCTTTTCGATGAAGTCCCGGACAAAAAACGCGGCACCCGCCTCTCTTCGCAGAAAGACGGATGCCGCAGAAATGGCTTAAACACGGGCTTTTCCAGCCCTCTGTCAATTTGTTCTTGTTAGCAGAGCCACTGTCTCCACGTGCCCCGAGACAGTAGAAAAAATAATCACACTGGTTCATGCTGTCTGGGAATTGGTCAAGGTAGGAACACGCTGTTCGGGAATTGATCGAAAATATGATGTTGCTCCATTACCTTCAATTATATCAGCGACATTGCAAAACACATTGAACTGGAATTTGACTTGCCTATTTTCTTAAAATCTCATGTGGAGCTTCTATTTCATTTGCCAAGGTATGCTCGGTTAATTCTGACATCAATTTCAATTTTTTATTAATCAATGGTCGCATACAATTAGGAACATGTTCCTGATGCGCTCTGTGGATTGCTACACATTCCTTACAGTTTCCGTGATAACGACAGGCTTTCAGGCAAGGACAGTGATCTTTGTCTTTATACTCCTTACGAAATTCCGCTGCAAATTCTTCTTGCAGTCTCAG